>DAIOWK010000039.1:0-17694 GCA_036758525.1 Myxococcota bacterium | reverse complement strand
ACTCACAGGTGGAACTGCGCATCCTCGCGCACTTCTCGGACGACGAGAGTCTCATCCAAGCTTTTCAAGAGGGCGAAGACATCCATCGCAGGACCTGGGCCGAGGTGACGGGCAAAGCGCCGGGAGAGATCACGGGGGACGAACGCGCCCGGGCCAAGGCGGTCAATTTCGGAATCATCTACGGATCAAGCGCATTCGGTCTGGCAAATCAGCTCGGGATCGCGACCGCAGACGCCCAAGCGACCATCGACGCCTACTTTGCGCGCTACCGCGGGGTGCGCCGCTTTCTGGATGAGACGATCGAGACCGCCCGTCGCTCCGGCTACGTCCGGACGCTCCTCGGACGGCGTCGTTACCTCCCTGACCTCTCCTCCCGCAACCGGGTGCTGCGCAACGCGGCCGAGCGCATGGCCGTGAACACCGTGATCCAAGGCACCGCGGCCGACCTCATCAAGCAGGCCATGGTGCAGCTGGCGAGGGCGCTCCCGGCGGCGGGCCTGCGCTCCCGTATGATCCTCCAAGTGCATGATGAGCTTGTCTTCGAGGCGCCGAAGGACGAGGAGGAAGGGCTCCGGGTCCTCGTCCGGGACCGCATGCAGGCCGTAGGGCCCCTGCGCGTGCCCCTGCGGGTCGAGATCGGCTCGGGACGCAACTGGAGGGAAGCCCATTGAGACCGGCTGCGGGCGGAGGGAGCCGGCCTTCCTTTTGCGAATTGCCTGGATTGGGCGAATAGGCGCGGGATCGATGGCGTCGAACGGTGGGCAATTCGGGCAGGGCCGGGGCGGGGGACAAGCCCCGGGTTTCCAATCTGAAACCCAGCGGGGCGTATCCCGTGCTGCTTCGCCGTCAGATGAAGAAGCGATCTCACGCGCAAAGCGCGGCGACCACGCGGCCTTCCGCGTGCTGGTGGAGCGCTACCAGCAGCGCGTCTACCGGCTTGCGCTGCGCATCCTGCGCGACGAGGAGATGGCTCGGGACGCCGTGCAGGATGCGTTTCTCAAAGTGTATGCGTCCCTCGGAAGGTTCGAAGGTCGCTCTAGTTTCTACACCTGGCTCTACCGCGTGGTGTTGAATCTGTGTCTTGACCTTCGTCGCCGCGATCGCTCCAGTCGGCACGTGGAGTGGGCGGAAGAGCACACACCCCTCTCTGAAGGTGCAGATCCGGACTCCGAAGAGCCGATGGAGGGGGCACCACCGAGCCCCCATCACGTGCTCGAGCGAGCGGAGCTGCGCGAGCGCATGGCGGCGGCAATCGAGGAGCTGCCGGACGCGGCTCGGCGCACGCTCTTGCTGCGAGAGGTGGACGGGCTCAGTTACGAGGAGATCGCGGAGGCGCTCGAGATTCCGAAGGGCACGGTGATGAGCCGGCTCCACTACGCGCGCCGGAGGATGCAGAAGGCCCTGATCGCAGGGGGCCTCGCGTCGGACAAAGAAGTCGCGCCGCGCGGGGAGCTGCACACGCAGGAGACAGGGAAAGGAGGCGATGTGTGAGGGCATGCGAGGACTTTGTGACCGACCTCGAGCTCTTCCACGACGGAGAGCTCGATCCCCCGGCGGTCCACCGGCTCGAAATTCACCTCGGCCACTGCGCACGCTGCCGTGCCGAGCTCGAGGGTCTTTCCGAGCTGCGGCTCGAGCTCGAGCGACACGACGCGGATCATCCGCACCCGGATCTCTGGAGTGCGATTGAGGCGCGCCTTGCGGCCGTCGATGCCGAGCTCCGCCCGCGCCTTCCCTGGTGGCGCCGCCTTGAGTTCGGTCCTTGGATGCTGCGTCCACTCGGGGCCGTGGTGGCGTTCGGCGCGATCGCGGTCGTCGCGGTCGTGGCCCACCCACGGGCGCCGATCGACGTCGTGCGCTCCATCGATACAAGCGGCCGCCCGGTGATCGTCCTGCCCAGTACCGAGGACGCAACCATCATCTGGGTGATGGACGACCCCTCCGAAGACGCTGGGACCGGGGAAACGCCGAGTGGGCTCTAGCCGAGGGCGCTCGATCCTGGCCGGTGTCGCCATGATGGCGATCGCGGCCGGGTCGGGCGGCGCGCAGCAAGCTCCGAAGCCCGCTCCGCCTCCCAAGCCCACGCAGGTGCACGTGTTGGTCGTGGTGCACCATGTCTCCAAGCATCCCGCCCCTCCCGGCCCGGTGGATCCCGCGGCCGCGAAGCTCGAGCACCGGCTCAGCCAGGATTTCAACTACAAGAGCGCACGTGTGATGCAGACGGAACGGATGACGCTTGCGCTGAACCAAACCGGCAGCATGACGCTGCCCACGGGGCGGCTGCTCAAGGTGAAGCCGCGCAAGCTCGGGAAGCGAGGCCTCCTCATGTGGGTGGAGATCGAGGGAACGCTGCGGACCAACCTGAGGGTGCCCAACCACCACCAGGTCGTGATCGGGGCGCAGAACTACCAGGATGGAAAGCTGGTCGTCACTCTGGAGCCGGAATACGAGCTCCCCATCCCCCCGGAAGTCCCTCCGGAGGCGCCCTTGGTCCCGGAGCAAGGAGCGAAAATCCCGAAAAACTCGGTCTCCCCCTGACACTTCTCGTCCTAAACGGCCACTTACACTCGTCAGATAGCCAAATAATCCCCTTCCCAGGGAGGCCCGGTGCTGCCGCAAGGTGGCTCCGGGCCTTATCTTTTTCCGTTCGAAACACCCGGTAGGCCCGCGCTAGAGCGCCAGCCTGCCAGCGCGATGGGTGCCGATCGCTCCTCGCAGCCTGACAACGGGAGGGGGCTCACTCCTGATCGGGGAGCCGCCAGCGCTCGCCGATCGCCATGACGCGCACGCGCTCGGGGTCGCCCTTCTGATCGGCGACCACCTGGGCGAGGACCTTCGGGGGCAAGTCCATGGGCTCATCGGTGAGATCGAAGGTCCCCCAGTGCATGGCGACCATGTACCTCGCGCCGAGATCCCGGAAGGCGCGATAGGCCTCGGCCGGATCCATATGTTGATACCGCATGAACCAGCGAGGCTCGTAGGCACCGATCGGCAGCATGGCGACGTCGATCTTGTAGCGCCGGCCGATTTCCGAAAAGCCGGAGAAGTAGCCCGTGTCACCGGCGAAGAAGTAACGGCGCACGCCCGAATCCACGAGCCAGGAACACCAAAGCGTCGCGTTGCGGCTTTGGTCGAAGCGCGCCGAAGAATGCTGCGCGGGGAGACAGGTAATCGTCCAGCGCCCGTAGCGTGCGCTGTGCCACCAGTCGAGCTCGACCACGTTCTCGCGTCCCCGGCGGTGGAACCAGTCCGCCAGGCCGAGGGGTACGAACCAGGCCATATCCGCCGGAAGGCGATCTACGGTGTAGGCATCGAGATGGTCGTAGTGGTTGTGGGAGACCACTGCGAAAGCACGGGCGGGGACCGACTCGAGGGGAATGCCCGGCGGCGTCTTCCGTGTCGGCAAGAGTGCGCGCGGACCGAAATGGGGATCGGTGAGGAAGACGTCGTCGTCGTCATGCACCGCGAAGGTGGAGTGACCGACCCAGATGAGGGAGCCTGAGTGTTCACGGCCCAAGAGGCTCGCGCCGTCGTTCGGCACGATCGGAACCTCGGGTTTGCGGCTCTTGTCGTAGGGATTGCGCGAGATCTGCCAGCGCAGAAAGTCGAGGAAGCCCACACGGTACGGCGACCACGGGTTGAAGAAGTTTCCGAGCTGGCCGTGGGGGGCAAAGACGAGCGCCGAGTCTTGGACGCTCACCTCGGACAAAACCTCTCGCGGTGGCGCGCACGCGAGGGCGAGCGCAAGTAGAAGAAGGGCGATCCGCACGCTTCAAAAGAAGCCCGCTCTGCGTCCCGAGTCAAACCAGCGCGCGCCTCGATGGGGTCTCGGGGGCAACCGTCCGCTCGCCAACGGGAAGACGCGGAGCCTTCTTTCTAGGCGGGGGAACCCGTCCTCGCCTCTGGGATGAGCGGATGGGACCCGGATCGCTGGCTTGCGAGGCCGCCGCGGCACGACGGAGCACGCGGGCGAGACCGGCGCGCATGGCATGCGGGTTGCACATCTCTATTCACGACAGCCGGGGCGTTTCCCCGGGGGAGGGATCAGAGGGAGCAATGGGGGGTCAAACGCTGATTGGAGTGAAAGAGTACCTTCGGCCCTCACGCCTTGGGGCTACGACATCCGTCCTCGACGAGCCCGGGTTCGAGATCCGCCGCGCGAGAGAGGGGCTTTGCACTCTCCAGCTCTGGGGACGACTGCGACCGAGCTGGAGTGGCAGCCTGGCAGAGGGTCTGGCGGATCTCGGACTCAGCCTGATGAGCGGATTTGCTCGCAAGATCGGCCCCATGCGCTGGCTCGCGGAGTTTGAACTCGACTCCAAGGAGGCAAAGCAAGACCCGCTGGCGATCGACTACCTCGAGCTCGCGGCGCGCACACAGGCTTCGCCCGGACGCACCCCGATCGTGCTCCACTCCTACACCGTCGCGTCGTCGGAGAAGCACGGAGGCTCGCTGTACCTCGAGATTGGCGGCAGCGACCGAGTTGGATTTCTGGGATCGCTGCTCACGGGCTTCGCATTTCTCTCGCTCTTCCCGGAGGAGATGAAGATCGCAACGCAATCGGGTGCTGTGCACGACCGGTTCTTTCTGACCGGGATCGGCCGCACGGCGCCCCCGGCCCAGGCGAGGCAGGGTCTTGAGCGCTGGCTGCGCTCCCTCGTTCGGCAGTAGCCGGGGGGCGGAAAGAGGCGACACTCGCTAGGCCGCCTTATCCCGGAGCGAAACCGACGGCTTTCCCCCGGAGATACCTCCCCAGCGGGCCGCTTTCTTTGGTCGCACGTCCAGGGGTTTCACCGGGCGCCCGGCCATGCGTCCCAAAGGAAGGGCGTTTCCGCGATCACGGAAGGACTTTTCCTCTCTACCTTCCCGCGTCGGCGAGTGCTTTTTGTAACTTCCTGAAATCCCGGGAGAATCGCATCCCAGACCTCTGTCGAAGTACGGGCACAAGGGTTGCAAGCCATCAGACTGGGTTTGCCTGGGAAGGAAACTCCGCGTGTCAGCACGCGTAAAAGGGAGCACTGCCTTGCCGCCGGGCGAGGCGAAAAAAAGGGGGCAGGCGCAATGGATACTCGGTTGTTAAGGACCTTTGTGGTGCTTACGGCTGCCCTCGGACTTGCGCAATCGGCCCGAGCAACCCCGATTACCTACCCCTTCAGCAGTGGCACGGTGACGCTCTCCGCGACCGACGCCAAAGGCTCGGTGTTAAGCGGGTTCGTGGCTTCGCTGACGGGCGTTCAGGTCACCTTTGACAGCGCTGTGCCGCTTCTGAATTCGCTCAATCTGACGGCCGGTCCTGTCGGCGGGATCGTCCTCAGTGGGGACATGACCGGCGAAACCCTGACGCTCAACAGCGCAAGCGTGACCGGCAGCGCGCCTTGGTCGACCAATGTGATCAGTGGCGGGCCCACCACGTGGCCCTTCACCGTCAGCCCGGCGACCGTGGCAGCTAGCGTCTCGGGAACGGGGTTAGTCAGCTTCGGTCCGGACAGCGTCACCAACGCTCAAGCAATCTCCGGGCAGATCACGCTCGACGGTGGCGGAAACCTCACGCTGACCGGGATCACGCTCGGGGTATTTTCGGCGGATGGCTTTGGCGACGTCACAGTTAAGGCGGACGTGGCCTTCATCGGAACACCGGAGCCCGGCACGCTGGTATTGCTTGGCTGCGGATTGGTGGGACTCGGTACCGCGGTGTACCGGCGCGGGCGTTCCTGAGGCGAGTCGTTAGGGGTTTCGAGGCGCACGGCGAAGGCCGGGAAAGGGGGGATCGAGAGATGCGCTCCAAAGGGATAGCGGTGGCTCTGATTGCGCTCGGGTTCGCTTGGTTCTCCACGCCGGCTCCCGCGGCTCTGATCACGGAGAACGTTACCGGCGGGGCCGGGATCGACGTCGGCGATATCTGCCTCAGCTCGAACGGCTGCCCCACGACGCCGAGCTTCACGCTGAGCGCCAGCGTACCGGTGACCGGCACACTGGTCTATGACACCACGGCAAACACCCTGAGCTTCACGTTGACGAACTCGGCCGCCGTGAGCTTCGGACCCTCGCCGTTTCCCGCGCTTGCGGCAGGGCAGGTCTTGAGCGGCAGCGCTCCGGTGCTGTCGCTCCCCCTCGGCGGGGGCGCGGTCAATATCCTGTCGAACGGGCCGGGGAGCGCGACGGCGCCCACCGTGTGGTCGTTCCTCAGCAATGTGACCAACACGCCGACGGTGACATCGGTGAACTGCAGCGTGGGAACGGGCGCGGACCAGTGCGGTTTTGCGCTCGGGCCGGCCGGATGGACGGTCCAAGACCCCACAGGAGCCCTCTACAACGTCTACCTGGTCGTCGACGTGAACACCGTACCTGTGCCGGAGCCGGGCACCGTGGCCCTACTGAGCGCGGGCCTCGTGGGTCTATTCGTCGCCGGGCGACGGCGCCTCGTGTAACGTCAACGCCCCCCTGTCTCACCTGAGCAGCCGCGCGGTGATCCGCGCGGCTGCTCTCGTTTCGGGCAAGGAATGGCCCTCGTCGGGGCGTTTCTCGCTGCCCCCGGTATCTGGGGCCGTGGGGCTCCTTCCGGGCAGCAGAGGACCAAGCGGAAGCCACGTTTCTTGCAGTCCCTTCGCCCGTCCAAGGGCCACAAGGTAGAATCCGGCTTCGCCTCGCGCGCAGGGAGCCCAGCATGCAGAACTACCAGCAAATCAGCGTCGAGAATCGGGGTGCGGTGGCGCTTCTCACCCTGCAGCGGCCCGATCGCCTAAACGCGTGGACTCCGCGCATGGCGGAAGAGCTCATGGAGGCGATCGAGCTTGCCAATGCCGATCCCGGGACCGGGGCCATCGTGCTGACCGGTGCCGGGAGAGGATTTTGTGCTGGCGCGGACGTGCGGGACGCCTTCCAAAGGCACGAGGATTCCCCCTCCGGATCCGGCCGAGGACCCGCCCGGGAAGGCGCCTGGGTGCACCTCGCACGCACGTCGAAGCCCCTCATTGCCGCGGTCAACGGCGTCGCCGTGGGGGTTGGGCTCACGATGATCCTGCCCTTTGATCTCATCGTGGCCTCGGAGCGAGCGCGCTTCGGCATGTTCTTTGTGAAGATGGGCCTCGTCCCCGAGCTCGCGAGCACGTACTACCTCGTGCAGCGCGTGGGCTTTGCGATGGCGAGTGAGATGTGCCTTTCCGGTCGCTTGGTCGAGGCCGAGGAAGCCGCGGCGCACGGGCTCGCCAATCGTGTCGTGCCGGCGGAAAAACTCGTGGATGAGGCGCTCGCGCAGGCGGACACGATTGCCGCCAATCCCGATCGTCAGCTTCGCATGATCAAGGGGCTTTTGACCCGCAACGGAAGCGATCCAGACCTTGACGCGGTGATGAAGCGCGAGTTTGAGCTCTTGCGCGCGTGCTACACGAGCCCCGAGCACAGCGAAGCCATCGCCGCGTTCACCGAGAAACGAACACCCAAGTTCCGATGACTCTCTCCCCAAAGAGCCTCGCAAGGGTCGAGCCAGCGGCGCGCGACCTGCGCATCTGCTTTGTGGGGGATTCCTTCGTGCAGGGAATGGGCGATCCCGAATGCCTCGGTTGGACCGGGCGCGTGTGTGCCCGGGCCGCGCGTGCGGGGGGGAGCATCACCTACTACAACCTCGGGGTGCGTCGTGACACAAGCGCAGAGATTCGTCGCCGCTGCCGGGAAGAGGTGATGCGTCGGCTTCCCCCCGAGGTGGAGGGCCGCGTCGTCCTCTCCTTCGGGACCAATGACACGACCTCTCAGGCCGGCCGCGCGCGGGTCGCGCTCGAGGAATCCCTGAAGCACGCCCGGGCAATTCTCAAAGACGCGGCGCCCTGGCATCCACTCCTTGTGGGCCCCCCGTACCTCTGCGAGCCGGAGCAGGCGGCGCGCCTTCGCGCGCTCTCGGACGGCCTTTCCATCCTGTGCCAGGAGCTCGGCGTGCCTTTTGTCGAGGCCTTCGAGGCCCTCGGTCGCTCGGTCCCGTGGTCTGCGGACATCGCGGCCCATGACGGGATGCATCCCCGCGCGGCGGGCTACGCGGTACTCGCGCAACTCGTCGCAGACTCGCCCGTCTGGCAGGCGTGGGTTGGATAGGGCCATGGAAACGGAACCCTCGAGCGCCACGACCTTTGCGCCCTTCCGCCCACGCGCGCCGTGGTTCGGACCTGACCTTCAGACCGTACGCAATACCCTCCGCCACCGTGCGCCCGCCTTGTCACACTACACCGTCACGCGACTCGCCTTCGAAATGAGCGATCGAAGCGGCGACCGCCTGGTGGGGCATCTCCAGGATCCCGGCCCCGGCTCCGACCTGCGCCCCCTTGTGGTGCTGATCCACGGCCTCGCCGGAAGCGCGCAGAGCGCGTACATGGAGACGAGCGCCGCTCACTGGCTGGCGCAGGGGCACCGCGTGCTCCGGCTGGATTTGCGGGGGGCGGGTGCCTCGCGCCCGCTGTGTCGTCTTCAGTACCACGCCGGCCGCACCTCCGACCTGCGGGACGCGCTGCGCGGGCTGCCCGCCGAGAGCGCACCCTCGGGCCTTCTGATGATTGGCTACTCGCTGGGCGGGAATCTCCTCCTAAAGCTCTTGGCCGAGTATGGGTCGGAAATTCCGGTGCGCGCTGCCGCTGCGGTCTCCGCGCCGATCGATCTCGCCGCGGCATCCCGGAGATTCTTGGCACGCCGCAATCGGATCTACCACGCGAGCCTGCTGCGCGCCATGAAGCGCGAGAGCACGCTGCCCGGAGCAGAGCTCTCTCCTCGCGAGCGCGCGGCGATCTTCGAGGCACGGAGTGTGCTCGAGTTCGACGAGCGCTTCGTGGCGCCGCGCAATGGCTATTCGGGTGCACAGGAGTACTACGAGAAAAACTCCGCCGCGCGCCTTCTGGATCGGATTCGCGTCCCGACGCTTCTGGTTCAGGCCCTCGATGACCCCTGGATCCCCGGCGAGTGCTTCACGAGCTTCCCATGGCAGACGAACGATCACTTGGTGCCGCTCCTCGCGGAGGGCGGCGGTCACGTGGGATTCCACGGCCGCGGGAGCCGCGTCCCCTGGCACGACCTTTCGATCTCCGCGTTCTTCGAGAACGAGCTAAAAGTCGTGCAAGCGCCGTAGCGCAGGCGCGCGGAAGCACTCCTCGGCCACGTGTGCTTTGCGAGACAATCGGGAGAGACTGCCGAGCGGCGTTTTCCGATCCGTAAAGGGCGGTCAGCGTTCGTCGGGGACCGCCGCCCTTGGCGAGCCGAACCGCGCGCGCAGAGCGCGCAGCCGGCGCTCCGCCCACACCTGTGCGTCGTCGACGAGCGTATAAACCACGGGAACGACGAGGAGGGTGAGAAGCGTGGAGCTGGCCATGCCGCCGATGGAGATGATCCCCATGGGTGCCCGAAACTCCGCGCCGTCCCCCTTGCCGAAGGCGACGGGCAGCATGCCGAACACCATCGCAGTGGTGGTCATGAGCACCGGTCGCAGGCGCGCGGGGCCCGCTTCGAGGACAGCGCTGCGCGCGGACGCGCCTCGCTCGCGCAACGTGTTGGAGTAGTCCACGAGCAGAATCCCGTTCTTCATGACGAGACCCATCAACATGAGGAGTCCGATCTGGCCGAAGATGTCGAGGTGGAAGCGCAGCAGGGCCATCGCGGCGAAGGCACCCACGAACGAGAGCGGCGCTGAGAGCATAATCGTAAAGGGGTGGAGGAACGAGTTGAACTGAGAGGCGAGAATCATGTAGAGGGCGATGAGCGCCAGCAAGAACGCGAATCCAATTGCTGCAATCGTTTCTGCCATGTCCTGCGCCGTTCCCACGGGCACGAGCTGGTACTCGCCGTGCACGCCAAGCTCCCGCCCGAATCCCTCCACTTCCGCTGCCGCCTGGCCCAGTGACTTGCCCGAGAGATTCGCCAGGACCGTGATGGAGCGGGTTCGGTCTTCGCGGTTGATCTCCACCGGCCCGGTTCCCACGCGGGCATTCACGAGATTGCCGAGGGGTACGAGCGCACCGCTCGGCGCGCGCACCTGGATCAGCCCAAGCTTTTGCGGATCGTTCCGGTACTCGGGCAGAACCTGCAGCCGAACGTCATAGCGTTCGCCGCCCTCCTCGAAGCTTGTCACCTTGAAGCCCGCGAGGAGCGCGGAAATGGTGCTGCCGATCTGCGCCGCAGGAACGCCGAGGTCTCCCGCGCGCTCGCGGTTCAACTCGAGGGCGATTTCAGGTTTTCCGGTTTCGTAGCTCGACGAGAGATCCACGAAGCCGCCCGCCTCGCGCATCCTGGAGAGGAGGCCCTGGGCGAAAAAATTAAGGCGATCGGTATTGGGGCCGCGCAGGGAGTACATGACGTCCGCAAAACGCATCCCGGACACCCCAAACCACTGGATCTCCTCGACTGCGTAGTCCTTGAGGGGAAGACCGAGGGCGCCGATCCGCCGGCGCATCTCCTCCATGATCTCGGTCTGACCTTGCGCGCGCTTCGCCTTGGGGGTGAGCTGGACGTAGAGGTTGGCCTCGTTCACGCGCTTTTGGACACCCCCCCCGATCGTCGAAAAGACCGCCTGGACCTCGGGATGGTTGTGCAATGCAGCCTCCACGGCGGTCGTGGCCGCGAGAGTCTGCTGGATGGGGGAGCCCAGGGGGAGCTTGAGCCAGACATTGAAGTCGCTGCGATCGGCGGCCGGTGCAAACTCGACCGGCACGAACCTCGCGGTGAGGCCTCCCGCCACGACCGCACCCAAGAGCAGCACCACCACGAGTCCGCGGTGCGCAAGACCGAAATGAAGGGCGCGGCGATAGTGGCGCTCAAGACTCTGGTACGCGTGCTCGAGGAAGAGCCAGACGCGACCGTGCTCTTGCTTCACTCTCAGGTACCGAGAACACAGCATGGGCGTCGTGGTTAACGCGACAAGCAAAGACGCCAAGACCGCGCACACGACCACGAGCCCGAACTCACGGAAGAACTGGCCCACCATGCCGCGCATGAACGCGATCGGCACGAACACCGCGCAGATCGAAAAGGTGGTGGCGACGACCGCGAGACCGATCTCCTGGGTAGCGCTCGACGCTGCGGCCTTCGCCTCTTCGCCTCCCTCGATGTGACGATAGATGTTCTCGATCACGACGATGGCGTCGTCGATCAGCATCCCGATCGACAGCGAAAGCGCCATGAGCGTCATCACATTCAAGGTGAAACCGAAGAAGTAGAAGAAGCCGAAGCTCGCGAGGAGCGAGGAGGGAATCGCGATGGCCGCGATCAAGGTCGAGCGACCGCTGCGCAAGAAGGCGAGCACGACCGCGACCGCCAGAAAGCCACCCCACATCATGTCGATGCCAACGTCATCGACCGAGCTCTGGATAAAGCGGGACGTGTCCTGGGCCTCGATCATCGCAACGCCGGGCGGAAGGCTCTCGCGAATCCGCGCGAGCTCCCGGCGCACGCCCTTCGCCACCGAGACGGTGTTCTCCCCCGACTGTCGCCGGATTTCGAGCGATACCCCGCGCTCGCCGTTGAGCCGCGCGATGGTGCGCTCTTCCGCCATGCCGTCCTCGACCGAGGCGACGTCGCGCAGGTGTACGACACGTCCGTCGAGGTCGGCCACGATCACGTTGGCAAACGCGTCGACGCTGGCGAGCTTCCCCTTGGTCTTCACGGTGTATTCTTGGTGCTCGGTTTCGATGCGTCCGCCCGGCATCTCGACGTGCTCACGCTTCAAGGCGGCGAGTACGTCGTCGACGGAGAGCGCGTAGCCGCTAAGCCGCACCGGGTCCACCCAGATGCGGACCTCTCGCGCGCGATCGCCGACGAGTGAGACGCTCCCCACGCCCTCCACGCGCTCGAGGCGGGGCTTGATCTTCTTGTCCGCGAGCTCAGAGAGCGTGCGGATCGACTGCGGGCCCGCCAGCATGATCGAGATGATCGGGGACGCGTCGGGGTCGAGGCGATCGATGACGGGAGGCTCCGCTTCGAGGGGCAGGTCGCCGCGTGCTCCCGCCACCTTGTCCCGCACGTCTTGGGCCTTTTGGTGGACGTCGTAGTTGAGCTCGAACTCGATCGCCAGCTGGGAAAGGGAGTCGCTCGAGGTGCTGCGCAGTGTTCGGATGCCTTCGATCGTATTCACGGCCTGCTCGAGGGGCTGAGTCAGCTCGCGCTCCACGGTCTCGGGGGACGCGCCCTCCAACACCGTCGTCACCGTCACCATGGGAAACTCGACGCGGGGGAAGAGATCGACGCCGAGCCGCGGGATCGACACCAGACCGAACACAACCAGGGCACCCACGAGCATCACGGCGAAGACCGGTCGCCGAATCGACGCGTCCGCGAGCTTCACGTCGAGGAGCCTCCGGCGGGCTGGGCGCGGACGCGCATCCCCGGGGCGATGGTGCGCGCCGCTTCGCCTACGATCACTTCGGTTCCGGCTTCGAGCCCCGAGAGCACCTCAACCGCCTCTTCGGTCGTGATGCCGATGCGCACCGACACGGGTACCGCGAGGCCGTCGCGCACGGTCAAGACCCGGGTTTCGCCATCTTCCGTCCGCACCGCGTCGGGGGGGATCAGCAAAACCTCGGAGAGGGACTGCGGGACGATGTCGACGTGCGCGAAGACCCCCGCCTTCAAGTTCCGGTCGGCATTCGGGACAAGCATCTTCACGAGATAGGTACGCGTCGTAGGATCGATCGAGTCGGAGACCGCGCTCACGTGGGTTTCAATCGGATCCGCGATCCCCTGGACATGGAGGTACGCTTTGTCGCCGGGTTTCACGAGCGATAGCTGGGACTCGGGGATCCCGACCCGCGCCTCGAGCACCTCGGTCTCCTGCAAGACGACGACGATGGTCTGGGGCATGCTGAGCGCCATCGTCCCCTCGTCCGCGAGACGCTTCGCGATCGAGCCGGCGTAGGGCGCGCGCACGACGGTCTTGTCGAGGTTCTGCTGCGCCATCGCCACGGTCTCGACGGCTTGCTTCTCCTGTGCGCGTGCCACGGCGAGCCCCGTCACGAGTCGATCGAGCTGCTGCTGGGGAACGAGATCCAAGGCACGGAGCGCACGGGCGCGCCCAAGGTCCGCCTCACTCTGCTGGCGCTGCGCCCGGGCAAGCTCGAGACCCGCCGCGGCCTGGGCCAGGGCGGCCTTGTAGGTTTCCGGATCGATCTCGAAGAGCGGCTGGTCCACCTCCACGCGATCGCCGACCGACACCATCACGCGCTCAATGCGCCCAGTGATCTGCGCCCCGATCTGGCTCTCGCGCCGTGCAAGGAGGCTCCCCGCCGCGGTGATGCGCGGCAAAATGGAACCCCGCCGGACAAGGGCGGTCTTCACCTCGGTGCCCGCCTCGGCCTTCACAGCTTCTGGCTTGGCGCCTTGAGCCCGCGTTTCGGCCTTGCACGCTAAGAAGGCAAGGGCCAGAGCACAGAGTGTCAGCGGGAAGTTTCGGAATCTCATGCCGGAACTCCCAGCCCGCGACGCAGCACACGGCGCAAGCTCTTCGCGCTCTCCCACAACTCCTCGGCGGAGCCCATGCCCTCGATCCAGTGCACGATGTGCTGGTGGAGCGTGCCGAGAATCATCGTCACGCATGCAATCGCGTCCTCCGCGGGGATCTCGCCTTGCTCCATGGCACGCGCCAGACGCTCGAGGGACTCCTGCTCGAGCTCTTGGCGCAGACGCTGGGTCTCGACCGGGAAGGGAGCGCCGCTCCACTCCTGACCGGTGAGTCCGCGCACGTAGATCACCCAGAACGCGCGATGGTCCACGCAGAACTGGAGCAGGTGGTCGATTACACCATCGAGCGTCTCAAAGTAGGGCGCGTCCGCGCGCAAGATCGCGAGCTGCTCGCGCAGAAGCTTCGTGCCTCGGGTCGTGACGAGCTCCCGATAGAGCGCTTCTTTGCTTTCGAACACGTTGTAGAGATTTCCTGCCGAGTAGCCGGCGCGGGTTGCGATCTCCGCCATGGTCGCGCCGGCGAAGCCGTGCTGGGCGAAGACCGCTTCCGCCGTTTCGAGAAGCGCCTCGCGCCGGGCGGTGCGAGCGCGCTCTCGCGGCGCGGAGGGAAGGGAGACGGGGGTCGGGCTCGCAGGGGGCATGGCGTCCTTTCAGGCGTTCTATCGGCCTGAACCGTTCATCAGTGAAGTGAATTCGCCCTCAGAATAGTGAATGGAAATTCAGACGCCAGGCAAACGAGGGGATTGCCCTGCGGGGTGAAGGGACGGGATGGCGCCACGGGCTCTGTTAGCCGGTCCCGTTCGGGGAGCGAGCCGGGAGGGCGGCTCAGCCCTGGGGTGCGGCGGGTCTTGCCTCGGGCTCGCCCGATCTTGCCCTCTGAAAGACGAAGAAGAGGAGGCCCACCCCGAAGAGCGCCGCTCCGACGGATGCATACTGGCCCGGCGTCCACCCGAGGTAGCGCTCATCACCGGTCCGGAGCACGTCGAGACCAAAGCGCACCGGCCCGTAGAGCGTGAAGAAAAGGCCAACGAAAAAGCCTGTGGGACGGGGGCGGCGGTCGAGCAGGAGAAAGAGCGCCGCGATCGCGATCGTGTACAGGAGCTCGAGCAGGCCTAGGTCGAAGCGCGGGCCGTCCGGGAAGCGCACGGCAAGCCAGCTCGTGGTCGGGACGCCGATGTGGTCGTGTGCCAGGGCACAGCCCGCGCGCCCAAATATCCACGCGAACGGAAAGGTGAAGGCAAGAATGTCGAAGAACATAAAGACCTGGCTGCCCGACAGCCCCTTGCGTCGGGTGAGCCAAAATCCGCCGGCAAGCCCGCCCAGGATTCCGCCGAACGAGGACATGCTGCCCCAAACTTGGAGGAGGATCAGGGGGTTCTGGCGCAGCTCCCCGGGCTGGTAGAAGACCACATCGAAGAGATGGGAGCCCACGAAACCAAAAAAGATGGTCCACGCCACGAGGCTCGATGCGAGATCCGGGTCGAAGCCCAAGCGACGGGCGCGCCGCACCACCACTTCATGGCCCACGATGACCGCGGTGCAGACGAGGACCTGGAAGGCAGCGATCTGGAACCGGCCGAGGTGAACGATGGGCTGTTCGACGTAGGGGAACACCGCGCGCGCGAGTCTACCGGGGCGGGGGCACCATTGGTGAGCGGTATCCGGTCTCGGGTAGGCTTGCGGCACCGGACACCCGCCGGCAGGGAGAACCGCCATGGCAGAAGCGCGCCCTTTGGCCCAAGAAGAGCTTGTCCTCTACGCGGAGAGCTCCGGGGTGGCAACCCTGACGCTCAATCGCCCGCAGCGCTTGAACGCCTGGACCCCAGCACTCTCCACCCGCTACTTCGACCTCCTGGAGCGCGCCGACGACGACCCGAGCGTGCGCGTCATCCTGGTCACCGGGGCGGGCCGCGGCTTCAGCGCAGGGGCGGACATGAACGTGCTCCAGGGGAGTGAATCCGCCGCCACGGCCGACGCACGGGCCCAGACCTTCCCCTTGACCATCCGCAAGCCGATCCTCGCGGCCATCAACGGCCCGTGCGCGGGTATCGGCCTGGTGTTGGCCCTGATGTGCGACCTGCGTTTCGCTGCCGCGGGCGCAAAGTTCACGACGGCGTTCTCGCGGCGCGGCCTCGTCGCTGAGCACGGGATCTCATGGATCCTCCCGCGGCTGGTCGGCCAAGCGCGTGCGCTTGACTTGCTCTACTCCGGTCGCGTCTTTCTGGCCGAAGAGGCACTTGCCCTGGGCCTCGTGAATCGCGTCTTCGCCCCAGAGATCCTGCTGGAGGAGACTCTCGCCTACGCCCGCGACCTCGTGGCCCACTGCTCTCCGGCGGCGCTCGCGGAGATGAAGCGCCAGGTGTACGGGGCCTACGAAAGCGACCTTGCGACTGCGGTGACACTCGCCAACCGTCTTATGGTGGAGTCGTTCGGGCGGCCTGATTTCAAGGAGGGCGTGACAAGCTTCCTCGAGAAGCGCCCGCCTCGCTTTGCGCCCCTCGAACCCAGGCCGCGCGCGAAGCGTTCCTAAGGCGAGGGTGCGTTCGCCGGCGTCACCCCTCTTCCGCCAAAAGAGGAGAGGGGGACGCCACACACACAGGCGGGTATCGCCGCCCTACGAGAGGGTGCGCCCTCTCGGTACGGCCGAAGGGAGTCCGTCCTGCTCGCGCTCGTGCCGCAAATCGCAGGGGCGCGCCCGGATGCAAAAAATCCTCGACTTCCTACAGAAGGATCGGTAACAGGGAGGAAAAGCGGCGCCGGATCGCCGGGCCGGCGGACCAGGCCGCCGTCCCGTGTCGGGAGGGCGACAGACCTTCCTCCCGACTCGCGGAAAAGTGGAAAACAGCCGTGTCGTTGCGCCGGCGGGAGGTGCGGATGCGCGTTGTGCGTCAGGGGTCCCTCTTTGCGGCTGCGCTCGTCGTCGCCTTCCTTGGATCCACCTCCTCCCGTGCCATCGATCTCGAGGATGGCCAAATCCAAATCCACGGCTACGTCGAGTCCCAGCTCCGGTTCCTGAATCCCGATCTCAATACCCAGTGGAACCTCGCCCAGTGGAAACAGGTCCTGCGGATCGAAACCGAGGTGGACCTTGCACCGAAGGGTTTCCTCTTCTTCGACGCGGCCTCGTTCTACACCCGCATTGTGGTGAGCTACGACTGCGTTTGGACGCGGGCCTGCGGCATGTTCCCGGGCGCATCCGCCTACGGTGACCGCACGGACCTCGTGCCGTCCTACTACATGACTGGCCACCGCAACGGCTGGGTGGGTGACGACGCCGCTGTGAATCCGTTCAACGGGAATAGCTCCGGGCCCGGGCGTGCTCCGGGTTTGTCCTACTCCCCCGGTGGCTCCGCCAAGCTCGCGGGAATCGCAAGTGTTCCTGGCATCGAGGTCCTGGCCTTAAACAGCTCGTTCAACGAGACCTTTGCTCCCTACCTAAACGACGGCTTCTCCATTAAGCAGACCTCGGTCTCGCAAACGACTTCGAACGGTGACTCGTCGGGCCTCGACGCCACCTTCGGCCTCTGGCGACCGAAGGACAACGTTCAAAACATCGCGGCCCTGGCCTTAGCCCCGAACCAGACCACGGAGTTACCTTTCCGCCCGCTCGTGCAGACGGTGGGCGGCGTAGGCAGGTACGCGGGCGGTCTCTACGTGCCCTCGCCGGCCGTGCAGGAGCTGTACAAGAACGGTGTGCCCTTCAACAACTTCGACCAGAACTTCTCCCAGAGCGCCCTCGCCTGGAATCACGGCGCAAGCGAGGACACGCACGAGCTCGACCAGGCCTACCTGGACCTCTCGGCCCTCGAGGGGCGCCTTTCTCTTCGCGTCGGGAGGCAGGCGATCATCTGGGGCAAGACCGAGCTCTTCCGCAACACGGATCAAATCAACCCCTCCAACTTGGCGGTGGCGACGCTCCCGACCCTCGACGAGTCCCGCATCTCCCTGTGGGCGGCGCGCGCCATCTACTCGTTCTACGACGTGGGCCCGCTCCAGGATGTGCGGGCGGAGCTCGTCTATATCCTCGATCGATTCATGCCGAACGATATTGGTCGATGCGGCGAGCCCTTTTCACCGTACATCGTGTGCAACCTGCAGTCCCAGCTTTTCTTGAATGGCGCGCTCGGCGCGGGACTCGTCGGTGAGACGCGTCCACCGAACTGGTGGAATAGCCTCCAGGGCAGTCAGCTGGGTGCGCGCGTCGAATTTCGCTGGGACCGTTTCAGCTTCGCGATCACCGACTACTACCACTACGATCAGGCCTTCAACGCGCCG
>DAIOWK010000038.1:0-17702 GCA_036758525.1 Myxococcota bacterium | reverse complement strand
TGGACTTAGCCCGCGTGCCGCCGCAGCACCTCAAGAAACGCCCTATAGGGGGGAAGCAAGGCACGCCACCCGAGCGGATCCTCCGCCGCGAAGGCCGCCCGTACCTCATAGAAAAGGCGATGGAACTCTCGCCTCCAGCCCGGGTCCAGGGCGCCATAGAAGGCGTTGTAGGTTTCCTGGTCGGAGATCTTCGTGCCACCTTCGAGCGCACGCAGGGCGACACCGAAGTCCTCGGCGCGGTTGCCGAGGGGCATCAACTCCACGAACCCCTGGTAGAGCTCCTTTGGTTCTCGCTTCGCGAGAGCGCTTCCGGGATTCAGCTGGCGATAGGTGCGGAGCGCGACCCGAAAGGACTCGGGTGCGCTTTGCGCAATGACGCCGTCGAAATCGAGGACAAGGGCCTTCACGAACCCTCCCGAAGGAGCGCGCGGAGCTTCGCCAGCGCCTCGGTGTTCCCGATGGCAAGAATCCGATCACCGGCGGCGAGCTTGCGATCGGGCGCGGGATTCACCTGCGTCCCCTCGCTGCTCTCAACTGCGAGAATGCTCGCCCCGGTGCGCGTACGCACCGCGAGTGTGCCAATCGAGTGGCCCGCGCCGGGCCCCTCCGGCACCGGAATCCACTCGCTCGACGCCTCGGCCAGCAGATCCGCGAACCACGGATCTGCGAGGAAGGTCGCGGGGGCGCGCAGCGCCTCGTAGCCCTCCTCGCGCAGCTGGTCGGCGACGCGCGCGAGCGCGCCGTCGGGAACGCCTGCCGCGCGCGCGACGGCGCTCATCATGTCGAGGGTGGCTTCGAACTCCTCGGCCACCACTGCGGAGGCGCCTGCGCTGTAGAGCGCGTCCGAATCGGCGACGTAACGCGTGCGCGCGATGATCTGCGCCTGCGGCGCGAGGCTGTGCAGGTGCGAGACCACGCTGCGCGTTGCGAGGGGATCCGAGATCGCGACTGCAACCACCTGGGCACCTTCCGCGCCGAGCCTTCTCAGGAGCGTCGGTTGCGTGGCGTCGCCATACACAACCGATTCCCCCCCGCCCTGCGCGCGCTGTACGTTCCGCGGGTTCGCGTCGACGGCCTGGTAGGGAATGCCGGCGGCCCTCAGCACCCCGGCGATGGTGCGTCCCGTGAGTCCAAAGCCGATGAGCACGACGCGCGGCGCCTCTCTCTCGCGTGCCTGCGCCTTTGCAGAATGCGTCGCAGCGACCGCAGGTTCCCCCGCCCAACGCGCGAGCCGGGGCGCCAGCCGGATCAAGAACGGCGTAGCCACGAGGCTCGCGATCGAGCCCGCCACAAAGACCTGCTGCAGGTCCGCGTTGAGTAGGCCCGCAGCCGAAGCGCGATTTGAGAGCACGAACGAGAACTCTCCGGTCTGCGCCAACGCAAGGCCCGTGAGGGTTGCGACTCGCCCGCTGCGACGCAGGGCCAGTGTCACCACCGAGAAGACGATCGCCGCCTTGAGCGGCACGACAGCGAGCACGTAGAGCAGCACCGCAGGCCAAAGGTGCGCCGCAGACCGTGCATCAAAGAGCATCCCGACTGCCGTGAAAAAGACACCAAGCAGTACGCCGCGCAGCGGAGCGATTTCTGCCGTGAGTTGATGCGCATAGGGCGAAGAGCCGAGCATGACACCGGCAGAGAACGCACCCACCGCCAGCGTAAGTCCCATTTCCTCCGCCCCGACGGCAGACCCCAGAGCCAAGAGAAACGCAATCAGGCTGAACAGCTCGCGCGAGCGCACGTGCATGAGGCGATCGAGCGCCCACGGCACCGCGTAGCGGGTCGCCACGAAGAGCACCGCCAACGCTGCTGCCGACTTGCCGAGCGCAAGAGCGATCGCTCCCGGCTCGAGCGGTACCTGCCCGGAGAGCACCGGAAGGGCCACAAGCAAGGGCACGATGCATAGGTCCTGGAAGATCAACATCCCAATCGAAAGCTGGCCGTGCGGTGCGTCGACCTCCCCGGCCTCGGACAGGAGGCGCATCACGAGGGCGGTGCTCGACATCGCGACGAGTCCGCCCATCACGACTGCGCTCGCCGGTGGTAGGCCGAGTGTGATCGCCCCGACGCTCACGGCGGCGATCGTGAGGACGACCTGCAAACCGCCGGCCACGACGGTCGCACGCCAGCGGCGCCGCAGCGTCTCAAACGGGAGCTCAAGGCCAACCTCGAAGAGCAGGAACACGACGCCAAACTCGGCCAACCTCTGCACCTCGGGCGAGCGGGGGGCGAGCGCGAGGCCACCCGGACCGAGGAGCGCACCGATCAGCAGAAACCCCGCAATCGGCGGCAGGCGCACGTGCTCAAACAACGCGACGCCCACCGCGGCAATCGCGAGGGCGAGCAGGAGTTCAGCCAGAAAGTGTGACTCCGGCACGCGGGGACCATAGCCCTGGAGAGTGATCGGGGCGTCGCGCCCGAGCGTCACTGCACTCGGGTACTATAGGTGCCATGTCGTGGAAGCCTGAGCTCGAGGAGATCGAGCGCCGCTCCAAGCTGGCGCACCAGATGGGCGGAGAGGAGCGAGTCGGTCGGGCGCGCGCCGCAGGGCGACTCACGGTACGAGAGCGGATCGACCGCCTGCTCGATCCCGGCTCCTTCCACGAGACTGGAGTGTTGGCGGGGCGTGCGGAGTACGACGCGAGCGGTCGTCTCGCCAACCTCACCCCATCGAACTTTGTGTGCGGCACCGGCCGTATCGATGGACGCCGTGTGGTGGTGGGTGGCGACGACTTCACGGTGCGCGGGGGAGCGGCCGACGGTGCGATCGGCAACAAGATGGGGTGGGCCGAAAAGGCGGCCTACGACCTGCGACTGCCCCTGGTTCGCCTGGTCGATGGGACGGGTGGGGGCGGGAGCGTCAAACAGCAGACCTCCATGCGACGCTCCTACGTGCCCGCGCTGCCGGATTGGAATATCTCAGCGGAGCTTTTGTCGATGGTGCCGGTGGCCGCTGCGGCGCTCGGCCCAGTGGCCGGCCTTGGCGCGGCCCGGGTTGCCGCGGCCCACTTCTCGGTCATGGTGCGCGGCACAAGTCAGGTGTTTGTGGCCGGGCCACCCGTTGTGCGGCGTGCCCTCGGCAAAGAGGTCACCAAGGAGGAACTCGGCGGCGTAGCCATCCACGCGCGCGGCAGCGGCGTCGTGGACAACGAAGCCGCGAATGAAGACGACGCTCTCGCGCAGGTGCGCCGTTTCCTCTCCTATCTCCCGGCGTCGGTCTTCGAAGCCCCCCCGCGTCGTGAGGCGCTGGACGATCCCGAACGGCGGGAGGAGGCCCTGCTCTCATTCGTTCCACGGGAGCGCCGGAAGACCTACGACGTTCGTAAGCTCTTCGAGCTCGTGCTCGACCGGGGCTCGATTTTCGAACTCGCCCGCGGTTACGGTCGGCCGCTCGCGACTGCCCTGGCGCGCCTGGACGGCATCCCTGTCGGTGTGATGGCGAATGACCCGCGCCAACTGGCGGGTGCGCCCGATGCGGACGCGTCGCAGAAGATGACGCGCTTCGTGGATTTCTGTGACCAGTTCCATCTCCCCGTCGTGAACTTCGTGGACAATCCGGGCTTTCTCATCGGTCCGGAGGCAGAAAAGCGTGGCACCGTGCGCCACGGTGTGCGGGCGCTGATCGCGGTCTATCAGGCCCGTGTGCCCTGGTGCTCGGTGATCGTGCGGCGCGTCTTCGGTGTGGCAGGTGCGGGGCATGGCCAGCACCACCGCCTGAACTTGCGCTACGCGTGGCCCTCTGGCGAATGGGGCTCGCTCCCGATCGAAGGTGGAGTCGAGGCCGCCTACCGCAGACAGCTCGAGGCGGCGGCCGATCCGGAGGCGCTGCGCAGGCGGCTCGAGGATGAGCTCGCGTCGTTACGTTCGCCCTTTCTCACCGCGGAAGCATTCGGTGTCGAGGAGATCATCGATCCCCGGGACACGCGGCCCCTCCTCGTGGAGTGGGTGCGCACGGCCTACACGCTCGTGCAGCAGGACCTGGGCATGCGGACGCGCGGGCTTAGGGTCTAGGCAGGTCGGGCACGCAGGCTGCGCGGGACAGCTTCCGAAGCCCTGGGGCGCTCCCGCGTTGCCTGCGGCTTGCACCCTTGCTCAGGCGTTCAGCTCGAGGACGGCCGCGCCGCGGATGCGGTCGTGTTTCAGGTCGGCAAGGGCATCGTTTGCGGCGGCAAGAGGGTAGGGCGCGGTGTGGGTCACGATCGGGATTTCGCGAGCGAGTGCGAGCAGCGCGCGCGCGTCGTCGCGTGTATTGGCGGTGACGCTGCGGAGTTTGCGTTCCTGGAAGAGGTGGCGCTGGTAGTCGAGCGCAGGGATCTGCGAGAGATGGATCCCGGCCACGGCGAGCGTGGCGCCGCGATCGAGCTGCTCAAGCGCTGCCGGAACGAGCTCTCCTGCGGGCGCGAACAGGATCGCGGCGTCGAGCTTGTGCGGGGAGGCCTCGAAGCTTCCCCCGACCCACGTAGCGCCAAGCTCCTCGGCGAGCGTACGGTGACGACCTTCGCGACTGAACACGTACACCTCGCAGCCCGCGTGACGCGCGAGCTGGATCACGATGTGCGCCGAGCCGCCGAAACCCCAGAGGCCGAGCCGCCCTCCCGGCGGGACGACCGACTGCCGATACGCGCGGTACCCGATGATCCCCGCGCAGAGCAGGGGCGCTGCCTCGCGCGAACCGAGCCCGTCCGGTAGCGCGTGCACGAACGCCTCGGGCGCAAGCGTGAAGTCCGCGTAGCCGCCGTCCACATCCCAGCCCGTGAAGAGCGGAGAGAGGCAAAGGTTTTCTTCTCCGCGCAGGCAAAAGCGGCAAGCACCGCAGGTGCGGTGCACCCACGCCACTCCCACCCGTTCCCCCTCGGCCAGGCGTGTCGCCCCGGCGCCCCGGGCCGCGACCGTGCCGACGATCTCATGACCGGGAACGATGGGCCGCTTGCGCGGCGCAAGATCGCCTTCGACCACGTGGAGGTCCGTACGGCAGACCCCGCATGCCTCGACCCGCACAAGGACCTCGCCCTGGCCCGGCCGCGGAGTCTCCCACTCTTGCTCGTGCAGCGGCCGCGTCTCGATGGGCCCTGGCTCGAAAAGCGTCATGGCGCGCACGGCGTGGGTGTAGCAGGCCAGGGCCGCCAAGCGAGCGGGGAGGGTATGATTCGCCCCTCGTGTCCTCTTCTCGGCAGCGCTTGCGCCACCTGCTCCCTTGGACGATCTCCGTCCCTGCCCTGATCTATGTGTTTGGCTTCGCGACGGACTGGGGCACGCTCTACGCGCGGACGCGCCAGGCAGATCTGCCGCTCTTTTTCGCGGTCACGGTGATCGACAAGCTGATCTTCTTCCTCGCCTGGGCCCTGATCCAAGGCGAATCCATCAGCCGCTTCGTGGCCCCCGTGCCCCGCCGCTCCGTGATCGCGCTGCGCGGCGGGGCGGAGCTCATGGGAGCGGTGAACCACGGTTTTGGCAACGCTGCGTTCATCCTAGGGATGACACAGTTTGCGCCGGGGCGCCTCGGGAGCATCCTCGCAGCGACGAGCGTGCCCTTCCTCTCCCATGGCTTCGTCCTGCTGCTTCAGGCGTCTTTGGCCCTTGGGTTCTTGCAAGGCGGAATCGGAGCCAACCGAGGCGTCGCCGCGGCAGTGGCCGTGGGCTGGACCGTGGTCGGGGCGGTGGTTTTCCTCGTGCGCTTCGGTCCAAGCCTGCGCTTCGTGGCTCACTCCGCCCTCGGTGAGCGGCTCGCAGGGGTGCGGTTCCGGGCGCTCCTTCCCTTTATCGGCTTCTTCATGCTTCTGGCCTGCGTGGACATCGTGTTGCAGCGTACGACCTCCGCGAGCTTCGGCATTCACATTCCGTGGTGGGCGCTCGCGGCCCGCATCCCTCTGCTCTACACCGCGCTCTCGCTGCCTTCCCTCGGAAACTTCGGTACCCGCGAGCTCGCCTGGGTGGGCTGCTTTTCCGACTTCGGCTCCCGTGACCAGCTGATCGCCTACGCGTTCGTCACCAACACCACCTTCCTTATCCTGAACGTGCTGGTCGGTGTGCTCTTCCTGCCCCGCGCACTCGAACTGATCGCAGAGGTCCGACGGGCGCGGGCCACCGGGACGCCTCTCCCGGAGCGGCTGCTTACGGACCCGAGCGATCCGTGAGCTGCTGCGCGCCCCCCGGATCCACGAAGATTGGGCTCGACCAAGCCCGCTCCTGGACCGGCGAGAGACAGTCGTCTGAGAACGGGGTTCGGTAGTCCGCGTAGCAAGGCTTTGTGGCGATCGCGTGGCCCGAGGAATCGAACTGGGTGCGAAGATTCGCGCCGTTAATCGCTGGGGTCTCCTCCTCGATCGCTCGCGCGTAGTAGAGCGTGTGCCGCCCGAGCTGGAGGAACTCGGGATCCTCGAACTGCACGGTGCAGCCCGACGGATCCGGGTTGCATTCGAATCGCCGCCATGGGTCTTCAATCAGGCGGTTCACGTCCTCGCCCGGCGTGGCCTGCGGCCGAATCCGGATGATCTCGATCGCCACGATGGGATGTCGTGTGTCGCTGGGATGGTGACACTCCCCGCGGCACAGCCGTTCCACCCGCTCGGGCGAGAGGCCGCGGGTCGTGGTCTCCGGGCAGCCGGGCTGCTCCACGGCAGAGCCGATGGCACGCACCTCGAAACGCGGTGCGGCGGCGAGCGTCACGGTGCTCCCCATCGGCGCCGGGCCCTCGGGTCCGTTCAAAAGATCGAACCACAGAAGAATGCGCGGGCCGCTCGTGCCGTACACTTCGCGACGCTCGAGCGCCTCCCAGATCGCTTGCCGGCTGCGGCCTGCGCTGTGCACGGCGACCAGGCCGCCGGGGTAGAGGTAGCTGGCGACGCGTTCGACGTCCGCCTGAAGCAGCCCTCCGAGCTCCCCCACCACCATGGGCTTCCGGGGGTCGGTTTGCAGTTTCAGCCGACGACGGCGGGCCAAGTCGTCGTAGAACTTCGAGCGCACCCCCGTGGCCTCGGTCATCTGCCGACGGTCGTATTCCTTATAGCCCGTGCCTGGACGGGCCTTGTGGTTGTCGCTCGACGCCACAAAGCCGTATTGGAAGCGCAGGGGCTCCCCGCGCTCGTCCTTCTCGTCGAAGTTCGAGATCGCCATCGTGTACTGCACCGACTCTCGCGGTCGGAGTGAGAAAGCGGGCTTGAAGCAATCGCGGCATTGCCCGCAGTCGAGCCACTCCTCGGCGCGCGTATCGGGGAAGACGAGCTGTGGAGAAACTGAAGCGTCGAGCGCCAGGCGCTTGGCCTCCTCCACCCGTGCCTCGCATTCCGCAGTCGGAAGATCGCCGCAGCGCTTGCGCATGATCTCGCCCGCCTGCCAGCAACACGGGAGATAGTCGGAGGTGGGCTCGGGGCAAATCTTCTGTCCGTCGCGTCCCACGTCGTACTCGCGCCACGAACGATACTGCTCCGAGTTTCCGTGACCGGACATCACCTCGATCAGGGGCTGCAACGCGGGGTCGTGGTATTTCCGCGTGAGCTGCTTGTCCATCGTCGTGCCAGGCGGCGTATAAAAGCCCCAGCTCGTCCCGTGCGGAATCACCATCACGGGATAACCCCATTGGTGGAGTTTCTCGAACAGGACGTCCGGCGTGGCTGCGTTCTCCTGGCAATCCAGGGGTAGCGTGCGCGTATCGGTGCCCCGCGGACAACGCGCGAGCTGCGAGACTCGATCGATCATCCAAAGGAAGTCGGCATAGTCCCGGTAGCCAAGGGGATCGAACCAGCGCAGGTTCTTCATCTGATCGAGTCCCGAGAACAGATCGGCAGTCTCATCAGACTGCGCCGTGATCGGACGAGCCGGCAGCGCCGATTCCGAGTCGTCACGAAAAAACACGCATTTGTGTCCGAAGTGGGTCTCCGGGGTGCGCCCCACCTGCGTCCACTCGAACCCTGTAAAGGCGACGAGATCCGGATCTGCGGGGTCCCCAGCCATGGCGTTGCACTGGCGAATGCTCTCCTTCTCCGACGCCCAGTGCTCGGGCGTGAGACCCTCCGCGTGGTCGGTGAGCGCGAAGAAGTCGAGCTGTGAGCAGTAGCGAGCGAAGTCGCATGCATCCGCGGGAGGATGCGCGCCCTCACCCGCCATCACCGGTAACGACATGAAGAATGCATCGGTGGAGTAGGTGGTGTGTACGTGCAGATCGCCAAACAGGATGCGCTTTTCGGCCAACGCGCGCGGGGCGCCAGCGCGCGTGGCGACGCTTTGGGCGGCGGCGTCCTGTGCCGCAGTCTCGGCACGCTGTACGGACTCGGGCCGTGCCTTGCCTTCGATCACGCCCGCTGGGCGGTCGCTGCCGGAGCAGGCGAACCAGGTGCAGGCGAGGACACCAAGCCAGAGCGCGCGCAGCACTCGCTCATGCTGCAAGAGACGCTACGCCCCCTCGCGGTTGCGCTGGCGATCTGCGCCGTATTCGAGGGGAAGATTGAGCACCTCTCGCGGGAAGGCATCCACCAGAAACTCGACGACGTCGCGCACGGAGATCACAAAGACGGGCCGATCCTGCGCGTCCACCACCGGGACATGGCGGAAGCCACCCACCGACATCTTGTTGAGAACCCATGCGATGCTCGACTCCTCGATCAGGCGCTCGGGATTCTCGGTCATGACCTCGGAAAGGCGCAGCGTGGCCGGATTGCGACCGCGCCCGGTCACGCGTAGCAGCACATCCCGCTCGGTGAAGATCCCTCGAAGGGCGGACTGCGGGGTACCGTCCTCCGTGATCACCACCACCCCCCGGTGCTCACGCTGCATGGCGCGGATGGCTTCGGTCACCGAGCAGTCCGCGGGAAGCACGATCGGCTTGCGGGCTGGAAGAACCGACAGCGGCTCGCGGAGCAACCGCTTGTCGAACGGGGCATGGTAGGCGCGGCGGCGCCGGCCACCGCCTTCGTCTGTCCCAAACTCCTCGTCGTCAGGCCCGGGCTCGTCATGCTCGGGGGCGGGCGGATCGAGCTCGCCGTCGAGAACGGACGTCACGTGCGTCTCCCTTTGCGAGACACCCCCCCTTAGGAATCACCTTTACCCTTGGAGTGGGTCGGTGGGCAAGGAAAAACGGCGGGTCCCCCGCCAGACGCGCCCTCGAGACCCGCGGCGACGCGATCGAGCAGATCGAGTACGTCCGGGTGGAGATGCTGGCGATCCATCTGGCGCGCGATATGCGCTGGGGAAAGCGGGCGACCGAGCGCGCGAGAGAGCGGTCCCCCCTCGGCGAGGAGTGCCTTGGCGTGGAGCTCCCGCAGCGCTGGCTCGTCGTGAAGCGGGGGAAGATGCCGCTGCACGAGGCGGGTCTGGCGGGGATCCTCCCGCGGAACGCCCGCGGCCCGTAGGATCGCGTCGGGGACGAGCAGGTAGCTCTCGATATGGCGCCGCCCCCAGGTGAAGAACTCAAGCCCAGGCTCGGTGGAGCCCGTCGGCGGGAGGGAGGGGGCGCTCCCGTCGCGATCCAGCACGCAAAGGCCTCGGGCGGCAGCGCATTCCGATCGAATTGCACGAAAGTGATCCGCGGCTCGGGCGGGCTGGCGGCCACCGAGAATCACTGCGGCTTGCACGAGCGCGCGCGCCAGCTCAGGCGCCACGCGCCACGCCCAGGAGCGCAGAATCTCGCGATCGCTTGGCCCCTCGACATAGAGCACGAACCGGCTGGCCGGAGCCTCTTCGCTGCTTGCGCGGGAAGCCTCGGAAGGCAGCACGTTGGTCTCCATCAAAAAACCTAGCGGTTTGGACTGCGTGTGTCAGGCGCCGTGGACGGCCGCTCTCTCCTGCGGCGCTTGGCTCTAGCTCCGCCGAACGGTATACCTCTGGCGTGACCAGAGTCCTGATCGCCGACGACCATGGCATCGTGCGCGAGGGCCTGCGACGCCTGCTTGAGCGCGAGGCCGAGATCGTGGTCTGCGGCGAAGCTGCCGACGGGGAGGATCTGCTGGATCAAATCGGGACCCACGAGCCCGATGTGGTGATCCTCGACATCAGCATGCCGAAGCTCGGCGGGCTAGAGACGCTCGAGCGGGTCCGGCGTCGGTTTCCAGCGGTGAAGGCGATTCTGCTGTCTGTCCACGGAGACCCGCCCCTTGTGCAAAGCGCTGTGGCGCTCGGAGCGGACGGCTATTTGCTGAAAAACGGGCCCGCAGCGGATGTGATCGAGGCCGTGCGGGCGGTGGTGAAGGGGGGCAGCTTCTTCAGCCCGCCGATTGCCAAGGAGATCGTCGCGCAGCTGCGCACACCGCAGCGGGGGGGTGATCCCTTTTCGATGCTGTCCGGCCGAGAGCGCGAGATCGTGCACTTGATCGCCGACGGGCTCTCCGCGAAAGAAATCGCGGCCGCCCTGCGTATCAGCACGAAGACGGTCGAGGCGCACCGCACCAGCCTGATGCGGAAACTAGGGGTGCGCAAAGCCACCGAGCTCGTGCGCTACGCCCTGCGCTTCGGCCTCGTCGAGCCCTAGCCCCGGCTGCCGTAAGCGAGCGTCGCGAGCGCCTCGACGTGCGCGGTTTGCGGGAAGAGGTCGAATCCCCGCACCGCTTCCACCTCGTAGCCCCCCGCGCACAGCAGGGCGAGATCGCGCGCCAAAGTCGCCGGATCGCAGGAGAGGTAGACGACGCGCGCCGCACGAAGCGCGCAGATGGCCGCGGCGCCGTCTCGCGCGAGGCCCCTGCGCGGGGGGTCGAGGACGACGGTATCGGGGATGGCTCCAAATCCCTTCGCGGCCGCACGTTCGGCCGCCTCGCAGCACGGTTCGATGTTGTGAAGTCCGGCGCGGCGCGCGTTGCGCACGAGATCCGCGCAGCTCGCGGTGTCGCCTTCTACGGCCACCACCCGGGTGAAGCGCCGGGCGAGCCCGAGGGTGAGGAAGCCTGCGCCGGCGAAAAGTTCGATCGCAAGCCGCCCGTGGCCCGCGGCTTCGTGCACCGCGCGGGCAAGGGCGTCCCGAAGCCAGCGGTTTGATTGCACAAAGACCCCCGGCGAGAACCCGAGGTTGTCGTCCCCCACCTGAATCGCCAGCTCGCTCAGTAAGCCGCGAGGGCCGGGCGGCTCTAGCCTTTCGATGCGCACCGCTCCTCCCTCGCCGGAAGCCAACTCCCACTCGCTCGAGTCCTGTGCGCCGCACTCGAGCCGCTCGAGTGCGGTGTCGAGTTCCGGGACCAAGACGGGGCAGTGGCGAGTGGCGCACAGAGCGTGGGAGCGTCGCTGCCGATAGCCAACCCGACCTCCCGCGACGAGAACACGGGTGCGGGTGCGGTAGCGATAGGGCTCGGGGCAAGGCATGAGCTCAATGGGCCCGGGCAGGCGCACGCCTCCCACTCGCTCCAGGGCGCTGCGTAGGATCTCGCGCTTGGCCTCGAGCTGTGCCTCGTACCCGACATGCTGCCAGGCGCAGCCGCCGCACAGACCGAACACCGGGCACAGGGGCTTGGTCCGGGACGGTCCCGCCGCGAGGAGCTCGACGATTTCGCCCCGCGCAAAGCGCGTGTGCTCTTCCACCACGCGCACGCGGACGCGATCTCCCGGAGCGCTGAAGGGCACGAACATGACGCGGCCCCCGGCGGCGCGCCCGACACCATCGCCGCCGCTTGCGAGTGACGCAATCGTGAGTTCGAGCTCGCGCTCCGTGGCCTGCGTTGGCGCGGGCTTCACGCGGATGGCACGTGCTTCTGGAGGAACGCGATCGCCCGTCCGAGGGCCTCGCGCGCGGGGGGGAGTGCCTCCATCTGCAGGAAGCCGTGCGGCATTCCCTCGCACACGATGTGCTCGTGGGGCACGCCTCCCCGTTCGAGCGCGGCCGCAAGTGCATTGGACTGCCCAAGCAGCGGGTCGCCCGTGCCCACGACGAGACAGGAGGGGGGAAGCCTTTCGGCGCCGCGGAGCGGGGAGACGCGCGGGTCCGTGAGGAGCGCCTCCGACGGTCCTTCGCCGAGGTACGCCGCGAGCATCATGCGTACCGCCTCCCGTTCAAACGCGCCCGGAGGAGTGCCTACACTTTCTCTTTGACTGTGCAGTAGCGTCGGGAAGTCGAATACACCGTAGAAGAGCAGCGCCGCCGAGAGCCGCGCCGCTGAGTCCTCTTGTGCCAGGGCGATTGCCGCTGCGGCGGCGAGGTTCGCTCCGGCCGAGTCGCCGGCGATCGCCATCCGCCCAGGGTCGCCGTCGAAGCGCTGGGCCTGTCTCGCGGCCCAGCGCACCGCGAACAAGCAGTCCTCGAGCGGTCCGGGGAAAGGTGCCTCGGGCGCCAGTCGATAGCCGAGATTCACGACGACGAAGCCGGCCTCGGCGAAGCGCAGCGCGAGCTTACGATGGCTACGCGGGCTGCCCGAGCACCAACCTCCTCCATGGAGGTAGACGAGCACGGGATGCGGTCCTGCGCTGGCCGGCTCTGCCACATCGGCGGTGACGCGCCCGCTGGGCAGGTCACGCACAAGAACGCTCTCGTGCAGCGTCCCGACGGCAGGCGGCGAGGCGTTGAGGAGCGGAGAAAGTCCGTCGAGCATCGCGCGCAGCTCCGCAACACTCTTGGGCGGGGGCAGCGACGCCAGCAGTTTTTCGAGGGCGGAGAAATCGACGCCGGGTGCAGGGGCTTGAGACATGGCGGACACCTCGCAGGCTGGGGGTTTCATTCTACCGTGCCACGGCCTCGGGCGGAGCATGCGCCGAGCCAGCGCCCTCCCCGGGTCCGATCGGCTCGAGGCGGATCGGCACGGATCGGCTCTGGTCGAAAAGCCGAGCACTCAAGCGGTCGGCCTGACCGTACTTCTCCGCCATGCCTCGGTTCACCGACTCTCTCGTCGCAGGATCGTCTACCGGTACCGCGCGATAGGTGCTGCTCGTTCCGCCGCGCTCGATCTTCACCTCGGGGTGTGCGCGCAGCCGGGCGAGCCAGCGCGCAGCGGGCCGCCCCGCCCGGAGGTAGAGGTGCCCGTCTTGCTCGATGATCCACAGTTGGGTCTCAAACTGGGCTCCCCTCGCATCGACGGTCGAGAGGTTCACGACCTCTCCCTCGTCGATTCCAAAGGCCGTAACGAACACGACCGTGGCGACCGTGAGGCCAGCCAGGACCAGCGGAATCCTCATCGTCCCCCGAACTCCGCGCTCCCCTCGGCCACGGGCCTGGGGCGCGCGCGCACCCATCGGTCAATGCTTACCATGGCGCAGGGCGCGCGTCGCGCCGCCGGGGAGGTCTCCAGGATGCAGTGCGTCACAAAGCCAGGGCGCACGCTCTGCGCGCTCGCCATGTCCGTCGCAGTTCTGGTCTGCGTCTCGGGCGGGACCGCTCGTGGTGCGGACGCGGTGCTGGACATCTGGGCGGCCGCGAGCCTTCGCGAACCGATCACCCAGCTGGCTCGGCGCTTCGAGGCGCAGGCCCCGGGCCGGAAGGTCAACCTCGTGTTCGGCGCCTCGAGCGCACTGGCGAGACAGATCCAGGCCGGGGCGCCGGCGGACGTCTTCCTCTCCGCGGATGACGTCAGTATGGACCACCTCCAGGCGAGCGGGTTCGTGCGGTCCGAGACGCGCCGCGTCTTTGCGAGCAATCAGCTGGTCGTCCTGGCCGCCCGCGAGCTCACGGTTCCCCTCGCCGTGCCCAACGATCTTCTGCGCCCCGAGGTACGGCGGATTGCCCTCGCGGGTCCGGAGGTACCGGCGGGGCGCTATGCGCGCGAGTGGCTCGCATCCCGCGGGCTCGCCGAGGCAGTGAAGGCGCGCAGCGTCGTGCTGGACGATGCACGGGCGACGCTTGCGAGTGTCGACTCCGGGAACGCCGAGGCCGGCATCGTCTATCTGACGGACGCCCGGGTAGCCAAGACCGCTCGCATCGCGTTCGTGGTGCCCGAGGCGGAGCAGCCCTACATCGTCTATGTGGGCGCAGTCATGGTGGGAGGCGACCAGCCCGAGCTGGCGGACGACTTCCTGCGGGTGCTGGTGAGCCAAGAGGGGCTGGCCGCCCTGCACGCCGCAGGATTTCTGCCGCCGCCGGCCAAGACGGCCTCTTCCCCCAGCGCCCCATGAGCTGGAGCGAAGCCATCGCCATGACGGCCCTCACGCTGCGCGTGGGCGGCGTCGCGGTTGCCCTCGCCTTCTTGCCCGCGCTTGGCCTTGGTCATTGGCTTGCGCGGCGCGAGTTCCGCGGGAAAGCGCTCGTCGAGGCCGTGATCGCGCTGCCGATGCTGCTTCCGCCCGTCGCCTTGGGGCTCGGGCTTTTGCTTCTTTTCGGCCGGCGCGGGCCGTTTTTCCCGCTGCTCCACGCGCTCGGCGTCGAGCTGCCGTTTACTTGGTGGGCCGCCGCGTTGGCAGCGGCGCTGGTCGGTTTTCCTTTTCTCGTGCGGGCTTGCGAACAAGCCTTCGCAGAGGTGGAGCCCCGCTTCGAGCAGCTGGCCCGGTCGCTTGGCTATACGCGGCCCGCAACGTTCCTTCGCGTCACCCTGCCGCTCGCTCGTCGCGGAGTGCTCTATGGCACGCTGCTCGCCTTCACCCGAGGGCTAGGCGAGTTCGGGGCGACCGCCGTGGTGGCCGGGATCCAGCCCGGGAGGACCGAAACACTCGCCCTTGGGATCTGGTCGCGGATCGAGCTCGGCGACGATTCCGGTGCCCTCGTGCTCTGTCTCGCGTCGTTCGCTCTGGCGCTCGCAGCCACCACCCTGGCCGAGGGATGGTTGCGCCGCGCGCCCCATCCAAAGGCCAAGGCGCCGTCATGAGCCAGACTGAACTTTTGCTGCGCGGCACCGCCAGTGGCTTTCAGCTCGACGTGGATGCCGCGTGGAGTGAACGCGTGGCGGTTTTGTTTGGGCCGAGCGGCGCGGGCAAGACGACGCTCCTCGAGGCGATCGTGGGCCTGCGTCCGGAGATGCGCGGGCGGGTCCGCGTCGCGGGAGAATGGCTCGAGGACTCGGAGCGGGGACTTTTCGTGCCGGTCGAGGCGCGAGGGCTCGGATGGGTACCGCAGGACCCCACGCTCTTGCCGCACCTGAGTGTCAGCGGAAACCTTCGCTTCGGGCAGCGGCGCGCGGGTGCGAAGGGCGCGGCTTGGCTCGAGCGTGCGATCGAGGTGCTGGAACTCGGCGATCTCCTCGGTCGCGGCGTGCAGGAGCTCTCCGGGGGTGAGCGCCGGCGCGTGGCCCTGGCGCGGGCGCTCGCGTCCGGACCGCGCGCGATCTTGCTCGACGAACCCCTGGCGGCGCTCGATCTCGCGCTTCGGGCCCGGGTGCTGCCCTTCTTGTTGCGCGTTCGCGACGAGCTCGGATTGCCGATGCTCTACATCACCCACGATCCAAATGAAGCGATGCTGATTGGTGACGTCGCGCTGGTGCTCGCAGCGGGCCGCGTGATCGCTCTCGGGCCGCCGCGCGAGGTCCTGTGGAGCCAGGCCGTTCTCCCGTTCGCGCAGGCGCTCGGCGTCGAGAACGTGCTCGAGGCGCGTAGCATAGGCGGTGCGCGGGTGGAGACGCTGCGGGGCCTGCGGTTCGTGGTCCCTGCGGACCTTCCCACCGGCGAGCGTCTGCGGCTTGGGCTGCGCGCCGAAGAAATCCTGCTCGCGGCGGAGCCCCTCGGTCGGATCTCCGCTCGCAACGTCTTGGCGGTGACCGTGGCGTCGTGCGAGGTGGAAGCCGGCCAAGCGCTCGTGCATCTCGACACCGGTGCCGAGCCGCTTGTCGCGAGAGTTACCGGGGCCGCGGCCGAAGCGTTGGCGCTGGAGCGAGGCGCGAAGGTCTATGCCGTGATCAAGGCCCAGTCGCTCAGGCCGCTGTAGCGGCCGAAGCCTCGGAGGCCGCAAACGGACCGAGCTTGCGCTTGCGCAGCTCCTCCGTCATGAGCTCGCGGAAGCGACGGTTCCGGAAGAGCACCATGTCGACCATCCCGAAGTAGCCGGTCGGGAGCTTGGGGCTCTCCTGCCAGTGACGAAGCTCTTGAAAGGGACGCATCGCGAAGGCGTGGTGGTCGGCGTGCCGCGAGAGACCGACAAGAGTGTAGAGCGTAAACCAGGAATCCGTGTCCCATGAGTCGACGGGCGAGACGCGCTTGCCGGTCCTCACGAGTCCCCAGTGCTCGAAGTAGTTCACGGCCTCGAGCAAGCGCACCGCAACGTTCGCCTGCAGCACGTAGAGCACAAAGGCGCCGAGCCCAAAGACGCCGGCGATGGCGAAGGCGACGCCCCACTCGGCGACGAGGCCGTGGACGACCCGACTGCGCAGGAGCCGGCGGTCGAACAAGCCCATTTCCTCGTCGCCCAGGCGCTTCTTCTCCAGTCGAAAGGCGCTGCGGAACTGCCCGGGGACGGTGCGTCGGAAGAAGGCGGCAAAGGTTTCGCCGAAGCGCGCCGTCGCGGGATCGCTTTCCGTACCCACCCGCGCGTGGTGGCCCCGCAGATGTTCTGTGTAGAAATGTTCGTAAAGCACGCTCCCCATCAGGATCCGGCCGAGGAGCTGCATGTGTCGTTCACGGCGGTGGATGAGTTCGTGCGCCACCACGATGCCGGAGTAGCCCGAGTTGACCCCCACGAGGAGGAACGCGACGAGCGTGTCGGTTCGGAAGAAACCGTTGGCGGCCACCATCTTGACCGCCAGACCCAGGTTCATGAGTTGGAGCGCGACCAGCAGATAGAGCAGCGCATCGAACGGCCAGGCAGGGAGCGCGGGTGCGGGTTGACGCAGCTCCCGCGGCGACAGGTTGTCAAAGAGGACGGAGGCGAGGAGCGGCAGGAGCCAGAGCAACGCCACCCCCCAGCGATGCGGCGCCGTGGAGAGGAAGCCAAGCGTGGTGAGCGGCAGCACGAGACAAAGCAGGTGCAGGCTCAGGGGGCGCGTGGTGGCTCTCCCAGGGATGAAAGAAGCGGTGGTCGGGGAGGTGGGATACGCGGCAGCCATACGACTCCTCTGGAGCGAATTCGAGCGCGACTCGATCACATACGAGCGCGTATGCAGGTACTTGATTCTCCACATACGAAACGGTATGTCAAGAGCGATGAAAGAGCGCAAGCGCCCTCGAGAGGTCGGGAAGGAGGAGACCCGCGAGGCGCTGCTCCTGGCCGGGCTCGCAGAGTTTGCCGAGCGCGGCCTCGACGCGCCGAGCCTCGATTCCATCTGCGCTCGCGCTGGTTACACACGCGGCGCATTCTATGTGCACTTTCGAGACCGCGAGGCGTTTGTCGTGGCGGCCATGGAGCGGGTGCTCGGGCCGTTCCTCGACGCGGTCGTGGCCCGGGGCGAGGAGGCCCACGACCTCGCTCGCACGATCGAGCGCTTCGTCGCAGCCCTTGCTGCCATGGCGCAGCTCGTGAGCGCCCCGGACCCGGGTCTCCCTCCGAAGATCATTCCCCTGCACCGGCTCCTGGACGCCTGCGAACGCTCGCCGCACCTCGCCGAGCACTTCATCCGGATTGTGAGAGAGGCGATGGCGCGGGTCGAGAAGTCCACCCTCCGAGGTCAGGACGCCGGAGAAGTGCGAGGCGATGTCGACCCGAAGCAGCTTGGCTCCGTGCTCCTGTCCCTCGCCCTGGGTGCGATCGTGGCCCTGGAGCTTGGAATTGCGCTCGATCTGCAAGCCGCGGGCAAGGCCGTGCTTACACTGGTCGCTCGGCCCCCTTCCGTACGGGGAGAGCTCTAGGGCTCACGCCCTTCCGTGGAGTCTGCGCGGGTTCTCGACCATCATGATCTCGAGCTGTCGATCGGTCGCGCCACACGCCTTGAGCCATGGCAGGATGTTCT
>DAIOWK010000037.1:0-17738 GCA_036758525.1 Myxococcota bacterium | reverse complement strand
ACACCGCCGCGCTGGGAGCGCCCGAGTGCTCCGCTCGGTACCCATCCCCCGGCCTGGCCGGACTGAGTTTGGTGGCACCAGGCGATTCGTAGCCCCTGCCCGAGGCGGTTCCATGCCGAGGCCGAGGGCGGAACGCGCTGGAGCCGTAGAAAGGGTAGCCGCCTCCAGCACTCGAGCGCCCAAGGCAGGACCTCACCTGTTACGGGCGGAGCACCAGCGTGCTCACGCTAAGCGGTGGTAGAACCACCTGGAAGGTTCCATTCGGTGCCAGCGTCAGATCCGTGTCGCGAGCGGGTGTCGCGGATGCCGCCGTGAGCCGATAGACCTCCGCCCGGGCGAAGCGCAGGCTGTGTGTGACCGCAACGCCGGCAGTCAGCGCCGAGGCCGTCTTGTTCAGGGCGACGACCACCATTCGCTGATTATTCGAGAAATCCACGCTGGCATAGACCGACGTCCGCGCTACATCGCTCGTCGTCGCGGAGATGCCTTCACTCCCGAAGGAGCCGCCCTGGCCATCGTAGTTCCGATACATTGCGAATGCGCCATAGACGAAGCTTTCGTCTGCAGAGAGCTCCCACAGCGCGGCCGCATAGACCCCGTAACGCCCAAAAATGCCGAGCACGTCCGCTTGGGCGATTCCGCCGGAGATATCCTGTCCCCCTCCGTAGTTGTATTCGCTCAGCGAGAGCAGGAGTCCCGGATCGTGTGCCGCGATCTTCGCCTCGAGCCGCGGGAGGAGGGCGATCGGACCCTGGGTTGACCACTGGGTAATCCAACTCGTTTCGGTGTAGGTCGGATCCCAAAGCGAGCGCGGTGCTTGGAGCCGCGCTTCGACTTCGGCGGAAGACGTTCCCGTGTCGGTGATGCGCTCCCCGCCACCGGTAGCCTCGGGGTACCAATGCAGGTCGAGTACGTCGACGAGCTGCCGGCCGGCCGCGACGCTGGCCAAGCGCAACTGGTCGATGTACCAGTCGAGGAAATCGCCGTCGGCCGCAGCGTCTGGCGCGTTCTGAAGGGTCAGATAGCCCTCCCAGCCGTAGCTTACGGGCCCGAGTACGAGCGCATCTGGGACGACGTTCTTGATCGCGGAAGCAGTCGCGATTGTGCGCGCCAGCAGTTCGTCATAGCGAACCGGATTGGGATGGATCCGAGGGTGCGTCGAGGACCAGAGGTCCGGCTCATTGTCGAGGTCGTAGAGCAGCGTGGGAAAACCCTGCGCGTGCACACCGGGAAATCGGGATTCGAGAAACCACACGAACTCGTCCTGGTAGACGTACGAATCGTTCAGGTCCGGCGGATCAGAAAAGGGGGCGCCCTTGGCGGGCAGCGAGATGCGAAACCGCACGTTCAGATAGTCGGGGGTCGCCGCCACATCGCCGCCGCCGAGCTTGTCCGCCGCGACGTAACCGGCCATGGGGACCGTGACGATGGCCGAGGCGCCGGCCGCGAGCGCTGCCGCCGCGGGGGCGCGAACCGCCTCGGCGGGGATGTCGCCACCTCCCAAATATCCGTCGTTCTGGTTGTACCAGTCCGTGCCGGCGTTTGAAGCATTGTTTTCCCAGTTGTAGGCGGTGAGGCGGTTGCCGCCGATCCGCGTGAGTGCCAGGTTGCGTGACTTCCCATTCCAATCCGGCTGGTTTGTGCCATAGATGGTGGGGAAGATCAGTCGCTGGTCGCGGCTCGAATCGAGTTGGAAGACCACATCGGATGTGGGAGGTGTACCCGCGGGTAGCATGGGAACGGATTGCGGGGCTATCGACGGACACTGAGACGCCAGGCAAAGGGAGGCAGTGAATCCGACGAAGAGCACGCTGCGCAGGCGCATCATCGACACCTCCCGTACGACACAGATTGTCGTCCGGGAAGCGGGCCGTCCTTGCGACCCGCGTCACACAAGTGGCGCGCTGTGTCCTGGGTCTGGCAAGCTGGCGCTTCGCACCGCTTGCGACCTGCGCACCATCCAGGCGGCGTGCATGGCGATCGGAAGCGCCACCGTACGACGTCGCTCGGCGCAGGCTCGCGATCCTCAGGAGAGGACACGCTCGCGCAGTGGAATGGAGGCGTTGCAGGGAACTCATAGGTTCCCTCAATGGGTCATGGCTTCGAGCGCTGCCAGATCGGAGCTCTTTCGTCAGGCAGAGGGGGACACCAGCTACGCGTCGGGGTTCGCAAAAAACTGATTCGCGACACCAAAAACGTTGGTAGGGTCGACGGCCGCCTTGATCTCCCGCGCCCAGGCTGCAACGCCCGGCGAGCTGATCCGCGGGAGGAATCGCTGCCGGATCTTGCCGATCCCATGATGGTGGGAAAGCGAGCCTCCGGAACGCAGGATCTCGTCCCGTGCGGCTAGCTCGATTTCTGCATAGATTTCAGCTGGATTCGATAGACCTTTAAAGTAGAAGGCAAAGGAGAAGTAGATACACACGCCGGTCGCATAGAGCTGTGTCACGCGGCAGGTCACGAACGGCGTGCCCGTGATGTTGCGCTTCGCGCATTCCTCGTGGATTCGCCGCTTTACGTTCTCGCACAGAGAAAGTGCCTGACTCCACGGCACCGACGTCTCGAAGGACTCCCCGAGCAGCCAATGGTTCATGATCCAATCGCGGATGTAGGCGATGCCGAAGGTGAGCTGGTAGCCGCGCTGACCGTTGGACGAGCCGCCTGCGAGGCCGCCGTAGCGACGCGCCAGCGCGTAGGTGGCCTTCTGCTGCGCAGTCACCTCTTGCCTTGCGCCCTCAAAGACCAGCGTACAGGCGCACATACGATCGAGGGCGAAACGCCTCACCTTCGTGACAAAGAGACGCTGGAGGCGGCTTTCGAGCTGCTTCAGCCCCGTCGAGCGCGGCTTCAGCATCTGCGACAGCTGAAACTGCAGGTTGTCGACAAGCCGCACGCTTGCCGGTGTATTCCCATGCGCTTGGAGGTCGTAGAGGAACCGCACACCCGACTCAAAGTCGGGGAACACGATCGAGCCGTAGACCTGCGCCTCGGGTAAGGGCACGACCTTCACCATGGCGCTCGTCACGATCCCGAAGCATCCCTCGGAGCCGAAGATCCATCGGCGCACATCGGCACTGCCCACCGACTCGCGCGGGAACGCCGCACTGCGATCGAGCAGACCGCGAGCAGTCACGACCCGCAGATCGAGTACGATGTCCTCGATGTTGCCGTAGCGGTTCTTCTTCATGCCGCTGCAGTGGGTTGCGATCCAGCCACCGAGCGTCGAGAACTCCACCGAGTCGGGTTCATGGCCCAGGGTGAAGCCGTACTTTGCGAGGACCCGCTGAATGTTTCGTCCGACGGCGCCGGCCTGGATGCACGCCATCCGGTTCACCGGATCGATCCAGAGCACGCGATTCATGCGGCCCATATCCACAGACACGATCATCCGCTGTTCGCGATCAGGACAGCGCAGGGCGTCCGTCACGTTCGTGCCGCCGCCGTAGGGAATGAGCACGACATCATGACGCACGGCGGCCTGCACGATGCCCTCCACCTGCGCTTCGTCCTCCGGCCACACCAGGAGGTCGGGCACCCGCGGTAGCGAGCCATATTTGATCGCCCACATCTCCTCGAGGGTGTGGCCGTGTCCGCGGCGCAATCGAAGCTCGGGGTCCTCGGACAGCTGATCGGCACCCACGATCTTCCCGAGCTCTTCGAGGAAGGCTTCATTGCGCAAAGGCTTCGGGACAGGCGGAGGGTAGTGCGCGGGGTTCAGGTCGTGCGGCGAGACGCCGGGGTGGATCGTGTCCTGGACCCAAGGCAAGAGGTCCGGCAGCTCTTGGCCCGAGAGCTCATAGCGCCGGCCCGTGAGCTCGACGACTCCGTCGGGGCGTGCGCGGAAGCGCGTGTCTCGGAATCCCCATACGTCAAGGGACTCGGCGTCGTCGGGACGGGTCGGTAGGGGCTCGGGCTCGATGCGAGCGAGCGCTGAACGAGGATCGAACGGCGTGGCCACGGCTTCCCTCCTGAGACCGACAGCGGCCTGGACGCAAGGCTAACACGAAAGGACGCCCACGTCGGGAATCTCAGCTGTCCACGCGGGGCATCATGCTCGTGTCCATCACACAATTGCGCGCTCCTGCCACACACGGAGCCGATCGGGTCGAGGCTCAGTGTTCACAGGGGCCATTTTTCCTCGAGTTGCCTCAAGCCTTGCGTTCGGGCCGTCGATGAGAGGGTCGATGCCGCAACGCGTCCGGAGCGGTATGCACGGGGAGAGCGACCAGGCAGCCCCCTCCCCAGCAGCCCCGCCGCTCGGGCACGCGCTTGAGACGGGTCGCGAGAGATCTCTGGACCGCCTTCACGGGGCGCACGTGGCATAGCACGATGAACGAATCCGCGGTCTTCGAACACACCTGCAACGAGCTCGCGCAGGCCACATCCTTCGACAACCTCAGTGCGCGTGGCACCGTGCGCCTCGCGCTCAAGACCGCTGGTCTTGACCCGCGCGAGGTAACGACCGCGCAGATGCTCGTCGTCGTGAAACGGCTGCTCCCGGGCGAGCTCAAAGCCCGCGGGGTCAAAGACCCGGACGCCCTATGCTCGGCGATCGCTGGACGGATTGCGGGCATTGCCCCCGCAGCGCAGGGGCAGTCGGTCGAGGACGTCTTCCGTCGCCTTGGGGGCGGGTAGATCGCCTCTGGCTCACCGATGCCGCCCAATGCGTGTTCCCTCTAGCGAAGAACGGCCTCGAGGCTCAAGTCGCCGAAATTCGGTGATCGACCCCAAGGCATGCCGTGGAGGGCCCGCGATCGCGCCGATCCGTGTCGCCTGCCAGCGACCCACCGAGAGGAGACGACGCTCACCCTCGCGCGTTGGCGATCGGCCGAAGCGAGCTCAGCGCGGCGTCCGCCTCTGCCATGGGTGTGTGATCGACTGGCGGGAGGGGGTCTGCGCGGGCCGTGGACTTTCTCCCCTCACCCCGCGCCCGCGGCCGCGCTCTTGTACCTGTGGCGGATGGCTCGATCTTTGCCTTGCGTCCGTGAGGGGAATCATGCTCCACAAGGCCGGATCTTCTACTCTCCGCCGGGAAGGCGCCGGAGGAGGGGCAGGTGCGCGGGTGGCGTCCTGCCTTCCCATTTGCAGTCGCCGAAGGGCGCAGGGATAACGCACTTATGAGTTGGAACCTCCGCCGCTTGCTTCGATTTCTTGTCCCTCCACCGGAGACCGGTGACCCGGGCGAAGAGCGACTCTCGGCGAGTCTTCGCCACACGGCGCTGTTGTTCGCTGCAGTGGGCGTCTTGTGGACGATCGCAACCTTCGTCGTCTTGCACGGGTCCATTCTGGTGACTGGCGCAGCGGGCGGCATCCTCGGAACCTTCTTCGTCTCCCTCGCCCTGGTCCGTGCCGGCCGTCCGCGGATCGGCGGGGTTGTGTTGGTGAGCGGACTGTGGATGGGGAGCACCGTCGCCGCGGCGCTGACGGGGGGTGTCTCCGCGCCGGCTGTTCAGGCCTATACGGTGGCGATCCTTGGAGCCGGGCTTCTCGTGGGACGCCGGGCGAGCATGGCGATGGCGGGGCTGTGCGTCTTGGCCGCAGCGGCGCTCGCTCTGCTCGAGACCATCGGTGCGCTTCCAGTGCGGGCAGTCCACACACCTTGGAAGATCTGGTGGGTGGAGCTCAGCATCTTCCTCGCGGCAGGCTTTCTTCTCTTTGATGCCCTGGGACGCGTGAAAATGGCGATCGCGCGCGCTGTGCAGAGTGAGGAGCGCGCGCACCGACTTTTCGATCAGGGAGCCGACGCCATCTTCGTCCTCGCGCAGGGCCGACTCCTGGACGCCAACCGGCAGGCGTGCCAGCTCACTGGATACTCGCGGGAGGAGCTCCTGAGGCTGCACGTCCGAAGCATCTTCGTTGAGCCGAAGCCTGGCACGTTCCGACGCGATCTCGAGACGCTCGCCAACGGCGAGACCATGTCCGAGCAACGCCTCTTGCTGTGCAAAGACGGCAGTTCTCGCATCGTCGAAGGCAACTCGCGGCTCCTCTCCGACGGCCGGATCGAGGTGTTTACCCGGGACGTCACGGAGCGGGTCGAGGCCCAGCGCAAGGGCGGGCAGCTGCAAGTGGCGCTGGATGAAGCCAAGGAAGGAATCGTGGTGCTCGACGCGAAGGAGCGGCTCGTCTATGCAAACTCCTTCTTTCGGGGCCTTTATGACGGCTCCATCGATTTCACCGGACGCCCCACGCTTGAGCAACTCCTGAACGACGTAAGGCGGGGCGATCTCGTGGCAAAGATCCGCTCCGATGTCATCGGCGGCAAACCATTCTCGGACCGCTACCAAGGTCAGCTACCGAACGGCGAGCCGGTGGTGCGTGACGCGACCTGGGCTCCGATTCGCGGAGCGTCAGGAGAGTTCCTCGGATTTGTGGGCGTGGTCCGCGACGTGACCCGTGAAGTCGAGCTCGAGGCCTCGCTTCGCCACGCCCACAAGATGGAAGCGGTGGGTCAGCTCGCCGCAGGAGTCGCCCACGACTTTAACAATCTTCTGACGGCAATCTTGGGATTCGCCGAGTTGCTGAAGGCATCCGTTCAGGGGGATCCCGCGGCCCACGAAGGGGTCTTGCAAATCGGCGAGGCGGCGCGGCAGGCCGCGAATCTGACCGCCCAGCTCCTTGCGTTTGGTAGAAAGCAGCCGATTCAACCCGAGGTGCTTGACCTGAACGATGTCGTGCGCGAGACCGCCGGCATCCTGCACAGGCTGGTTCGGGAGGACGTCGAGCTGGAGTTCGCCCTTGCTCCAGCTGTTCCGCGCGTACAGGCCGATCGGAACCAGATCCGGCAGCTGCTTCTCAATCTTGTGACCAACGCCCGCGACGCCATGCCGCGCGGCGGACGGATTGAGATCCGCACGGACGAACAGGTGGTCGGCTCGGGCGAGACATCTGCGGGCGCTCCGGCCACTCGCCAGGGTCGCTACGCAATGCTCTCGGTCAGCGACACGGGAGAGGGGATGGACGCCGAGACCCGTGAGCACATCTTCGAGCCCTTCTTCACCACGAAGGCCGTAGGCCAGGGCACCGGGCTCGGTTTGGCGAGCGTCCACGGAATCGTCGAACAGAACGGCGGAATGATCGAAGTGGAGAGCGCACCCGGCGAAGGCGCGACCTTCCGTATCCTGCTCCCTGAGACCACGCGGCCTGCGACCGCCGTGCCGCGGACCTTCCTCAAGCCCTCGATCGTGACGCCGGGGGCGGTGCTTGTGGTGGAGGACCAAGACCGCGTCCGGGGGGTTGTGGTGCGCGTGCTTCGTGACGCTGGCTATCGGGTGCTCGAGGCTTCGGACGGTGAGAGCACGCTCCGCTTGCTCGACGAGCGACAGATGATCGACGTCCTGCTGACCGATATCGTTATGCCGAAGCTTGACGGGCGCTCTCTCGCAGCGCGGCTACGCGAGCGCTGGCCGGAGCTGCGGGTGCTCTTTACTTCCGGCTACGCCGAGGCGACGGATCGTGCCTGGCTCGCGTCAGACGAGAACTCGGCCTTTCTCGCCAAGCCTTTCACCCCGCGTGAGCTCCTTGAAGCAGTTCGGAAAATGATGGGCGCCTCGCGCACGAGCTCCGCATAGTTCTCCCAATGGCCGGGGGTCCGGCACGGACGTGCGATGCCGACACTCCCCAGGTTTCAACGAACTACAGCTGCTCACACGCGCAAAGGGCAGCCGTGGCGGCGGCCCTTGCGGCACGGCCCGAATCGCGGGCGAGTGTGATGAGCGTGGGCAGGCGCCCGGGATGGGTGAGGATGTAGTGCGCCGCGGCGCGAAGGTTTGGGGAACCGTCGGGCTTCACCAGGCCTAGGATGTCGATCGGCAGCTCGCCCGCGCGATCGCTGATCGCGCGCACGACGGACCAGAGGCACGAGCGGCGTACGCATACCGCCGCGATCGAAGCAGTCTCCATGTCGACCGCGATCACGCCGCGTGCCACGAGGCGCGCAACACGGTCCGGCTCGGCGACAAACTCGTCCGAGGTTTGCAGGAAGCCCCGCGCCGGGAGGCCCGTGAGCGCGGCCGGCCGGTAGGTCTCGCCGCTTGCCCCATCGATCACAAGCTCAGGCACGACGAGATCTCCAATGGCCACAGATGGACCCACCCCTCCCGCGATTCCCACAACGATCAGGTGGTCCACCGGCTCAGCATCGAGCAAGTGTTCCGCGGCCTGCGCCGCAGCCCTTGTACCGATGCCCGTCGTCGTGGCCACGACCATGGCGTTGGCGACGCGGCCCCGATACACCCGCGAGTTGCGCAATCCCTCGGAACGCAGGGAAGCCTCACGGATGAGGGGGCGCAGCTCGGAAGGCATCGGCGCGAGAAAGCCGACGCGAAGGACGCTTTCGGATCTAGGCGTGTGCACATCTCCCTAGGGAGTGGTGGGCGGTAGGCTGGGTGCTAGGAGGGTGGCACACCTTCCCGCCCGAATTCCAGGGTGTACCCGCTGCCACCATTGGTCCCTGCGAAAGCGGCGACTACGGCGCTTACGCCGCCGGGGGTGAGGCCGTCGGGCGTTTCATCGGATCGAGGGCCGCCCAGGTGCGGGCGCGCATGAACTCGGCTTCGTCACGCCAGACCCCCAGGTCGCTTCTGTCGCCAATCCACGCGAGCTCTCGGCGCAGCACCTCGCGCTGGCCAGCCAGCAGAGCGAGACGGGCAAGCAGATTGTGGCCGTAAGACGACTCTGGGTAGCTGGCGATGAACTTTTCCAGCGCTCCGGAGACCTCGGCCCACACGTTCGGTGCGCGGTAGTACTTAATTTCCCGGGACGCGTCTGAGCCGATGACCTCGCGGTGGGCGCGTACGACGAGCAGGGCCAGATAGGGATCGTCGGGTTCGCGGCGCGCCACCTCCCGCGCAAATGCGAGCAGCATGTCGTTGGCACCGCCCCATTTTGGTGTGAGTGCAAGGAACATCGCGTCGTGGGCCTCGGGCGAGACTGGATCTACCCGCACCGCCTCTTTGAACCGGGCGGCGATTTCCCCGGGCGGAAGGCCGCGCTCGAGGGCGAGCGATACCCGCGTGGCCAGGGCTTCTCTGGCACCCGGCGCGATCTTCAAGGCACGCGCGAGGGCCGCTTCGGCGGATTCGAGATGCGCGTAGAAGACCGGCCAAGCGTCGGGAGGGACCGATGCTGCGTATTCGTGCCCGCGCGCGCGCCAGGCGAGCGATTGCTCAGAGGCGGCCTGGCCGAGCTCCGCCCAGGGTTTGTGCTTCGAGGCCAGGCGCCAGCGCTCAAGTTGCGGGACGAGCGTCTCATCGGCGGACAACATCTGGCCGAATCGCATGATCGCCACGTCCACTGTGCGCTCGCCGGTTGTCATGCGCACGTCGTCCTTCGCGAGCCGGTCGAGTGTGGCATCGAGCTCGGCAAAGCGGCCCCTGCGGAAGGAATCGAGTGCGAAATCCGCCGAGTCCAGAACCGGAGCGGTCGCGGCGGCTCGCGCCATCGCGAGGGCAAGGATGATCGCGAACGCGAGTCGTCCCATCAGGTCGACTCCGCGGGGCGCGGCTTAGCAGTCGGAATTGTCTCTGGAGGTCGAGCGGGAGCTGGCGGCAGCTCGCGCCGGAGTTGGTAGAGGTCAGCGCGCCACCAGTAATCCTGGCTCTGATCGAAGCGCTTTGCTTGGGCGTGGATGTCGCCGAGGAGACGGTCTGCCTTCGGGCCAAAGCGTTTCAGGACGGGGATCGCACGATCGCCGATGCCGAGGAAGATGGCGCGCCTTGCGTATGTGGAGGCGATCCTCCAGTCGTCGGGAGCGAGGCGCAGCACTTCTTCGTAGTGAGGGAGCGCCTCGTCCACGAGCCAGCAGTTGCGCAAGAGGATCTCGGCCAGACGCAACTCTGTGCCGGTGGTCTTCTTGGCATGCTCGAGCCGTGCGAGTGCGTCTGCCGGATCCTCGCCGAAGAGGTCCACGCTGCCTAAGTCCGCGAAAAGGGCGACGCTCTGCCCCCGGATCCCGAACGCGTAGGGTGTCTCGTCGTCTCGCTGCACAACGTTTCTGGCTTTGTCGAGCCCGAGCGCCTTCTCCATCTCCACCTGGTCGATACGCCAGGTCCCGTCAATCCGCTGGAGCAGCACGGGCAGCGCGCCGGGTTTGGAGACTTCCGGCGAGACCACCGCGCGGTCGCGCAAAACCTGGACGTGAAGCGCTCCCATCGCTTCGAGCGCGGCCCCTGCGCGGGGCATTTCGCCAGCGGGCTCGGGACGCCGCGCGCGCAAGACGCGGCTCCCAGGGGTGAAAAGGTCGAGGGTCGGATCGAGGACAGCGTCGGCGAGCACGCGCTTGTAGGCTTCGACGCTTCCAACAGGATCCGCGGCCGGTGCGTACCGCGCGCGCTCCGCGCTCGGGACAACCGGAAGTTTCGGTGGCCGCGGCTGCGTTGCGGCGCTGGCGAAGAGGGCGCAGAGCGCGAGAGCCGCGGCCTTTCGCCGCATCTCCACCGCCTGAAGCGTCACCATACAGGATCGGTCGGCAGGACGCGGTTGGGCATTGAGCCAGGTCGATCCACAAGTTCGTCTCGGTTGATACGGCGGAGTCCCGTGATCTCCTTGGAGAATTCCATGGAAGGGGTAGGAGCTGAGCGGTAGAGCAGGGAGGGATCCCCCCCACCCAGGAAGTGTCAGAGGGTGATGCCGCAGGAGAGCGTCCGATCCCCCTCCCCCTGCCGACCGCGGCGGCGCTTCGCAGCGCCCGCGCGAGGAGCGCGGGACGGAGCTCGCCCGCCACCACCGCTTCATCAGAGACCGTATCTCGGTGCTCACCTCAGATCGGTGCCTGACCGATGCGTCTCGGAGCCTTGTTCGACAGCCAGAGGAGTGCGTGCAAGAGCGCGGTAATCGTCCTCTGCCGAGCGGAGAGCTACCGACACCTCCAATCGCGTGCGATGCCGAAGGAGGTCGTCGACAAAGAATTGCATACCTCACGCGGAATCATGTCGAGGGTCCCAGGTGCCCGCGGTCTTTGTACTCCACGAATGCCCCGGGGAGTGGTGATGAGGAAATCCGGTTACGAAGTCCTTCGCCGGCATCTCCGGCGAAGGGCTCGCCGCATCCACTTCGTGAGCGTGCTCTTCGCGGGATGCGTGTTTCTTTTTACGAGTCTTCCCGATCTCGTCCAGTATTGTCGACATCCAGGACGCGTCCTTGTGGACGAAGTCGAGTTGCGCGAGCGAAGAAGAGAATACGGCCGGCTCGAGTCCAAGCGGAGACTCTGCCGTTTGGAAATTGAAGACCACTCTCCCACGGGAATCGATCCCGACACTTCCTCATGTGGCCCCAAGCCCACGTTGGACTTCTTCCGTGATCCGACGCCGAAGGAAGTTGCGGACCAACTCCTAAATCCGCAGCGTCAGTGGCGGATGCTCTGGCCCAGTCTGGTCGCATGGTCGGGAGTCTGGCTGGCGTTCGCTTCCGGCGCTGCACTCCGCGGGGCACGGGGCGGCTTGGACGAGCCGCGGGAGGGGCCCGATCCGTCGCGCGAGTGAGGCGCTCTCCAGGGAGCGCTAGGGCCAGCCTCGAGGAGGCTTCCCCGGAATTCCGAGGTGAGCGGACAGGCACGCGATCGCCGCGTACACCCAGGGTCGGCGCGCTAGGGGGCTTTGGCCCGCTCGAGCGTCCGCTTGAGGAGGAGCGAATAAATCGGCTGGCCCCCGAGCCGTTCCGCCACGATCGTAGCCGCTGCGCAGGTCAGAAGGAGCGGAAGAATCTGTTCATAGTTTGCGGTGATCTCAATCGCGAGAGCCACCCCGGTAATCGGGGCGCGTACCGTCGCAGTGAAAAGGGCTCCCATCCCGGCCACCGCAAATACCCCCGGATCGCCGATCAGCTGCGGAAACAAGGCGTGGACAGAGTGCCCGTAGGCCATTCCAAAGAGCGTCCCGAGGGCGAGCATGGGCGCGAAAATCCCCCCCGGCGCTCCACAGCCATAGCTCACGGCGCCTGTGCCGAAGCGCGCCGCAAACAGCAACAGGAGTGAACTCGCGGCCATCGGGAGCGCCAGCACCGATGGAATGAGATCGTCCCCACCCCCGACAGCCGCCGGATAGAGCCAGGCGAGAAAGCCGATCGTTCCGCCGACGATCGGCCCCGCTGCGCGGTCGGCCCATCCCGTGAGGCTCGCGAAACGGTCAAGCGTCCACACGAGAACACGAGCGAAGGCAAGGCCGAGCAAACCGAAGACGGCGCCGAAGATCGGAAAGAGCCAGAGCGGGGCGAGGGGTGGTGCACTGAAGGTGAGGATGGAGATCGCGGGACCTTGCCCGGTGAGTAGGCGAACGGCGATATCGGCCATGACGCAAGCGATCACGACTGCCTGGACCGAGGTAAACGTGTACTTGAACTGAGGTCGCATTTCCTCAAGGACGAAGAGGACACCCGCGAGTGGCGCATTGAAGGCGGCAGCCAGTCCGGCGCCCGCTCCCGCGGCCACGAGCATCCGCTCGACCGGCAACGGCAATCTCCGGCGGTCGGCGATCATCTTCCCGAGATTCCCGCCCATCTGAATCGTGGGGCCCTCGCGGCCGAGCACCATGCCTCCGCCGAGCGCGAGCAGACCGCTGAGGAATTTGACCGGGAGGACACGTTGCCAGCGGAGCGGACGCACGCCCTCGAGCGCACCTTCAATCTCCTGCACCCCGCTGCCACCGGCTTCCGGGGCGAAGCGGCGCACCAGAAAGAGCGCCGCGGTGGTCATCAAGGCCGTCGCGCCAATCCATAGGGCGAGCGAAAGGGAGGTGTGCGATTCCGCCGTTCCGAGCGCGGCGGCCCGCCTTTCCGCGAAGCCTCGAAGCAGGATTCGGAAGACGGCGCCCACGAGACCCGCGCCGGCGCCGACGAGCGCCGCCCACCCGAAGATCCGGAGCGGGCTGTATTGCACCTCGAGTTCGTCGACGCGATCTGGCCGGGCTTCCGATCTATGAAGAGGCGAGGAGGGCGCGTTCATCCAAGCTTCGCCGCCAGCGAGCCCGATTTCACCATCGACCCGGATTCGTTGCCAAGACCCAAGGTCCGAGGTAGCCGATCTAACCCGGACTGCGGAAAAACCCTACCACGACTCCCTCCGGCGCAAACTCCCTAGAGCCCTTCTTTGCGCATGGGAATGAAGGTGATGGTCTGATTCCCCGGCAGCCCATACTCGCGAGCGCCCTGACTCACATACCCGCAGGCGCGATAGAGCCGCTCGCCCGGGAGAGTCGCGACCAGTTCCGCCGACCGGAAGCCGTGGACGCGCGCGCTCCTTTCGCACTGCCCGAGGATCTCGCGGCCCAGGCCGCGCCGCGCCCAAGCCGGATGGACGAAGAAGGCGCGGATTCGCGCAGCGTCGCGGGCGGGATCCAGGGCGTCGGAGCGGCGCCCCGCTTGCGCATCGCCCCCGAAAAGTGTGCCGCGCCAGCTCCAACCACCACATGCGATCAGCTTTCCCCCGTGCTCTGCCACAAAGTAGGTGCCGTCCAAAATGAGCTCGGTGTCGACGCCCCACGCGGATTGGAGTGCGGCTGCGATCTGAGCGTCGCTGTAGTCAGCGCGCGAAAGGCCCCAGGCCGACGCCGCGATGAGGGTATGGATTGCGGAGACGTCGCTGAGCGTCGCTTTGCGAAACGAGACGGTCACCTGACTCTCGCCGGCGTATATCCACCAGAACGACGCTCGTAAAGCGCGGTGCCGCAGCGCATACGGGGTCCGTGGCGCCTACACCACGAGCCTTACCGGGCTCGCCCCAAAAACAAAAACGCGCCCTGAGGCCGCGGCCACACGGCGACCGAGAGGCGTGCGAAGCATCGCAGCGACCACGCCGCGCACCGGCTCAGCCCACCAGGCCCGGGCGAATACGACGCGCGGCGCTATCGCCTGTGCACGCTGTACGGACGAGATTTCGGGATACCGCTCCGCCTCGATGCGCTGCGCCGCGGCGTCGATGGACTTGGCTTCGCCACCCGCCCTAAGAGCAGGTACGAGGTGATTCGCCGCGACGAGAGCGTCCCGCAGCGCGACGTTCAGCCCCTGCCCACCGACGGGCGACATCGTGTGAGCCGCGTCTCCGATCAGAAGGACGCCGGGAGCACTCCAACGTCTCACGCGGTCCGAGACCACATCGAGCAGAAACGGATGAACGACGGCGCCCTTGTGCGTTCGCAGGTGCCGGCCGAGATCCGGTGTCACGTGGTTCGCCATCTTGTCAACCCACTGCTCGATGCCTTGGCGCTTCATCTCGCCGAAGGTTCCCTTAAGGATCGCCCAGGCGATCTGGAGGTGGTCGTCCCAGGTGTGGTAGACGATCAGCAAATGGCCGCGACCCAGGTAGGCGCGTGCACCACGGACGCCATCTAGGCCTGGCAGCTTGCACCACACCACATCCATGGGCGGCGCCTGCTCTTCCGCCTCGAAGCCCCCGCGGCGCCGGACCACAGACGCGCGGCCATCCGCGCCGACCACGAGGTCCGCGTGAAACAAGCGCTCTCCGCCTTCAGTTTGGGCACGCACGCCGACGACGCGACCTGCCTCGCGAAGCAGCTCTCTCACGTGCGCACCGCGCACAAAGTGAAACGTCGGACGCTGCGAGGCTTGCGCGACAAGCATCTCGAGCAGGGCGGGCTGGGACATCGCAACCGGGGGCAGGCCCGCAAAGAGAGCAGGATCCAAGGTCAGCTCGATTACCACCTTCTGGTTGAGATACACGCCAAGCGTGGTCGGCGGGAACTGCGGGACGTCGCGCAACGGATTCGCGAGACCCATCTGCTGGAGCGCATCAAGACCGCTCGGCAAGAGAATCTCTCCGCGGAATTCCCGCGCGAAGTCGCGCTGCCGTTCGAGGAGCGTCACCTCAATACCGCGATCGGCGAGCAAGAAGGCGAGGCTCGCTCCCGCCGGACCGCCGCCCACAACGATCGCAGTTGCCATGGATCCCTCCAGGTGCGGCTAGCGACTCTAGATCTGAGGGAGGTCGTCGGTCCAACGCAGACCGGATGGTCGGCGCACATGGATCCGGGGGGGTCGGAGAACCCGAATCACGACTGGGGGGGCCCGACTCCTCGAGAACTGGGAAGCGCGCGCTCGGCGCCTTGCGCCAAGCCCGGGACTGCCGTCGCCCCACCTTCCTGGGCCGCGGCCAGGCTCTCGTCGGCGCGAAGGGTGGGGAAGCGGCATTTTCCCGAGTTGTGAGGGATCGGTGCGGTTCCGGCGCCAGCGAGGGGCCCGAGCGACAAAAAACATCTTGCCCTGCCGCTCCCTTTGCCTTAGACCGGATCCGATCTGCTCTTCTCCCATTCGTTTCACCCGCGGGACGCGCATAGCATGGTGCGAATGGACTTCGTCGGCAGCGAGCGGGAGCATGGGAGCCCTCGTGGCACCGTCCTGCTCGTCGACGACGATACAGACGTCTTGGAGATCGCTCAGGAAATGCTCGAGCGCCTCGGATTCGACGTGCACGCCGCGAGTCAGGGCAGGGACGCCCTGGAATGGCTCCGGAGCCACGATCGCCCTGTCGCGGCGGCGCTGCTCGATCTCGCCATGCCGGAAATGAGCGGAGCCGACATCGCGCGGGAGCTCCAACGCATTCGGCCAAGTACACGCATTCTGATCATGAGCGGCTTCCGAGAGGAAATAGCCCGGGGACGCCTGCCAGGAGGCCTTCGGGTCCTCTTCCTCCAAAAACCATTCACCCGAGAGCAGCTGGCGCAGACCCTGCACGATCTCGGCCCGGCCTTATGAGCACCGTCGACCCCGCGGGCGCAGCAGAGATCTGGGGTCTCCTCGGTGCCGTCCTGGTTGGCCTGTGGACGGGCGGCGTTTTTGCACTCACGCGATTTCCGAAGACATCGCTCTCCCGGGCGTTTCGTGGATTCGGGCTCTGTGCAGCGCTCTGGGCCTTGGGAGATCTCGTCGGTGGTCGCGCGCCAGACCTTTTCTGGAAGCAGGTCGGAGTCACCATCCACTACTCCGGGGCGATCTTCTTGCCCACGCTCTGGTGGATCCTTGCTCTCCACTGGGCGGAGGAGCGAGGTGCGGCCCCAGCGATCGACACGCGGCGCTGGATCCGTGTACCGCTGGTCTTTGCGGCTGTGATGTGGCTTGTGATGGTGACCAACCCGTGGCATCGCCGCTTTTTGGAACCCGTCCTCGGCTGGCGAAATCTCTACGGCCCTTTCTGGTGGGTGATGGCCGTTCCCAACTACGCGTTGATCCTGGCGTCGTTTGTAGTCGCGATTCGGGTGCTGCGGCGCACCCGCTTGCCTGCTGTGCGCCGCCAGGGTGCTCTCATGATCGCGGCGAGCGGGCTTACGCTCGTGGCGCATTGGGTATACGTCTCGGGGGTTGGGACGGGCGCCAACGCGACCATCCCCGTGTTGGCGGTGGCGGCGATGATCCTTGCGGTGGGCATGCTTCGGGACGGACTCTTTGGAGTTCTGCCGGCTGCGCTCTCGGTGATTGCCGCGGACAATTCCGACGGGCTCGTGGTCGCGCGAAGGGACGGACGTGTGATCTACGCCAACGCGCGCGCCTTGGCCGCGCTAGCGCCCGCTCATCTGGACAAGGAGACGCCGCTCCCGCTTGCCCTCGGATCTCGGCTGCTTCGTCCAGACGGCGTGCCGCTGGCCGCGCCAACTGGTGTTGTCTCACTAGAGGACTGGTGGCGAACGGTCCTCGAATCACCGGACGCGCTCTATCGCTATGGCAGCGACGACGTGCGCTGGCTTCGCATCAGCGCTCGTCCGGTGCAAGGACTCGCTGGACGCCTCCTGGCGCACTGTCTGCGGATCCGTGACGTCACCGACGAGCAACGCGCGGAAATCGAGCTGCGCCGGGCGCGCCGCCTGGAAAGCGTTGCTGAGCTTGCCCTCGGCGTGGCCCACGATTTCCACAATCTCCTGACGGTGGTGAGGGCAAACGCCGAGCTCTTGGTCGATCATCTCCCGGAAAAGCCGGAGCTGCAGCGCAAGCTCTCCAAGATTCTGCGGTCAAGCCAACAGGCCACAGAGCTTGCCGATCACCTTCAGCTCTACGCGGGGGCCGCTGAGCCGGTGCGCGCCACGCTTGATCTTTCGGCCCTCGCGAGGGATATGCTCGAGATGCTCGATGCCGAGGTCTCTGCGGCGCGCCTCGGAAAGAGGATCCACCTCGAGCTCCGCTTCGCCGTCCAACCCATGATCGTGGAAGCGGACGCCACGCAGCTCCGGCAGCTCGTCCTTAATCTCTTCGTGAACGCCCGCGACGCCCTCGGTGAGAACGGGGGAGAGATTCAGATCAGTACGGGTCGCAGCTGGCTCGACCCCGCGCGCGCCGCGCATGTGGTGTTGGGCCGCGATCGTCCTGCGGCGGCTTACTGTTACCTGAAGGTCTCGGATACGGGGACGGGGATGGAGCCGGAGACCATGGAAAGGATCTTTGAGCCCTTTTTCAGCACAAAGGGCAAGCATCGCGGTATTGGACTCTCTACGGTGCTTGGGATTGCGAGATCCCACGATGCGGTACTCGAGCTCAGAAGCAGGGTTGGCAGGGGAACCGCCTTCACCCTCTATTTCCCGATCGCCGGGGGTGATGGCGAAGGCCCTCGCGTTTCCTCAGGGGAAACGCGCACGGTGGAGTGATTGAGCGCTGCGCGGACCAGGAGGTGCTCGAGGCCCTCGAGGACCAGGCGAGAGAAGACCTGAGCGGGCCTCTTGACCGCCCCCCAGCGGATCAAATCTCGGTGTTGCGTTCGACGAGCCGCGCTAGCGGCGCAGCAGTCCGCGGCCTGTGATGAGCGGTAG
>DAIOWK010000036.1:0-17977 GCA_036758525.1 Myxococcota bacterium | reverse complement strand
AGAGCTTCTCCTTCAATAGCCCGCAAGGCATGTGTTCGGAGTGCAACGGATTGGGGTCGCGGGTCGAAATCGATCCCCAGCTCGTGATTCCCGACGAGTCGCTTTCCCTCGACCAAGGTGCGGTGAAGCCGTGGGGCAAGGAGATCTCGAAGAAATCGAGCTGGAGTGGACTGCGCACCCAAATCCTGAAGCAGCTCGGCATTCCCTTCGACGCGCCGATCCGGGCGCTCACCAAGCGGCAGCGGGAGTTCTTGCTGAACGGCGCGGGCGATCGCGAGTTCCGCGTGAACTGGAAGGGCAAGGAGGGCGGCAAGGCCTCGTTCGTCATGGTCTGGGAGGGCGTTCTGCCGCGCCTCATGCGCCGCTTCCGGGAAACCAGCTCGGAGAGTGCCAAGCGCTGGTACGCGCAGTTCCTCGGGAACACCGAGTGCTCGGCGTGCAACGGCGTGCGCCTGCGGCCCGAGAGCGCGGCGGTGCGCATCGGGGGCAAGAGCATCGTCGAGCTCTCGGCTCTTACGATCGAGGGCGCACGCCAGTTCCTCGCGGAGCTTGCGCTCGAGGGCGCGGCCCGAGAAATCGCAGCCGAACTCCTGAAAGAAATCCGCGGCCGCCTGGATTTCCTCGCGGCGGTCGGCTTATCGTACCTCTCTCTCGACCGTGCGGGACCCTCTCTCTCCGGCGGCGAATCGCAGCGCATCCGGCTGGCTTCCCAGGTGGGGAGTGAGCTCACCGGGGTGATCTACATTCTGGATGAGCCATCGATCGGTTTGCATCAGAGTGACAATCGACGTCTGCTCGACACCCTGTTTCGCCTGCGCGACATCGGGAACACGGTTGTCGTGGTGGAACACGACGAGGAGACGATCCGCGCGGCTGATCACGTGATTGACTTCGGGCCGGGCGCTGGCATCGCCGGCGGGCGTATCGTCCATGCGGGTACGCCGTCGTCCCTTGTGCGGAGCCGCGAGTCGTTGACGGGCGCCTATCTCTCCGGACGCCTGCGGATCGAGGTTCCGGTCGAGCGCCGCCGCCCGACGGGCGCCCTCAAGTTGCTCGGTGCCCGCGAGAACAACCTGGCCGATGTGGACGTTGAGATCCCCCTCGGTGTGCTGACGGCGGTGACGGGCGTCTCTGGGGCCGGCAAATCGACACTTGTGAATGACATCCTTTATCCTGCACTTGCGCGCAAGCTTAACGCAGCGACACGGCGGCCTGGCGCGCATCGTGCGATTACGGGCACCGAGCAACTCGACAAGGTGATCAGCATCGATCAGCGTCCGATTGGACGGACGCCGCGCAGCAATCCGGTGACCTATATCAAGGTCTTCGACGCGATTCGTGATTTCTTCGCTCTGCTGCCGGATGCCCGCGTGCATGGCTACAGGCCCGGACGCTTCTCCTTCAACGTGAAGGGGGGTCGCTGCGAGGCGTGCCAGGGCGACGGCGTACGCCAAATCGAGATGCACTTTCTGCCGGACGTGTATGTGAAATGCGAAGAATGCCAGGGTCGCCGCTTCAACGCGGCGACCCTGGCCGTCCGATACAAGGGTCGCTCGATCGCGGACGTGCTTGAGCTCACGGTCGCCGAGGCCCTCGAACTGTTCGCCGCGCACCCGACGATCGCGCCCGCGCTTCGGCTGCTCGCGGACGTAGGCCTCGAGTATCTCCATCTCGGCCAACCGTCCCCGACGCTCTCCGGGGGAGAGGCCCAGCGCATCAAGCTCTCGCGAGAGCTCGCCCGGCGCGCGACCGGGCGCACCTTGTATGTGCTAGACGAACCCACGACCGGTCTTCACTTCCACGACGTGAAGAAGCTCTTGGACGTGCTCGGACGCCTCGTCGATGCGGGCAACACGGTCCTCGTGATTGAACACAACCTCGACGTGATTAAGACTGCGGACTGGGTGATCGACCTAGGTCCCGGCGGCGGGCCGGGCGGCGGGCGCCTTGTGGCACGCGGCAGACCGGAGCAAGTGGCGAAGCTGCAGGAATCCCACACCGGGGTGCAGCTGGCCCGCGTGCTCAAGGGAGCGCGGCGGTGAGCGTTCCCGAGGCGAGAGAGCGCGGTTCGGCGGGGTTCCAGGGCAGCCCGCGCACACTGCGCGAAGCGTTGCCGATCTTCCTTCGCCATGGCAGCCCGCGGATCCTGCTGCTGCTCGTTGGAATCGTCCTCGTCAGCCGCCTCCGGGCTGGCGGCTTCTCGCTTTTCGACTTCGTGGCCGCTGCCGTTGTCTTCTTGTACTGGCCAACCCAGGAGTGGCTGATCCATGTGTTCGTGCTGCACGCCAAGCCCTTCGTGCTGCTTGGCCGCACCTTTGACTTGCCCGTACCGCGCAGCCATCGCGCGCACCACCAAGATCCCTGGGACTATCGTATTCTCTTCATTCCCTTGCACACCTATCTATACACATTTCCGATCCTCGTCCTTCTCTGCTTCGGTCTCGCTCCCACTCGCGAACTCGCACTGACCGCTCTGTTCACGCACCTCGCCTTGACCCTCCACTACGAAGGGGTCCACTTCCTTGTGCACACTCGCGTGGTGCCGCGGACGCCTTACTACCAGCGCCTGTGGCGGAACCACAGACTCCACCATTTCCGGAACGAGCATTTCTGGTACGGCGTAACGCGGCTCGAGGGCGATCGACTGTTCGGCACCGCGCCGGAAGTCGCCAGCGTGGCCGTTTCGCCGACCGCGCGGATGCTTCAGCGGGGCTAGGGGAAGGCCTAGCGCAACTCGAGCCGCCTTACACTCAGCACGAGGAGTGCGGCGCTAAGACCCATCCAGGCGACAAGTCGCAACATGACCAAGGCGACATCGTGCGCGTCCAGTGGCAGCGATACCCAGCCTGACATGGCGTAGAGGAGGGCGGTCCCGAGAGGAGGCCCCCAGCGCTCGAGTGCCGCGAACCAACCACTAAAGGATGCGCCAAACAAATGCGCGACGTTCGCGACCACAACGAGGAGGATCCACAAGATTACGACAAAGAGAGTGACCACGCGGGGCGCGTACAGCGACAACGTCATGGCAAGGGCGGACACAATGGCGGCGCTGGCTGCGTAGACCAGGCCGGCAAACAATGCGGGCTCGAGGGCAAAGCCGCGACGCGCGTGGAGCAGGAACGCCGCAGCGACGAGCGCGCCTCCACCCGCGGAAATCGCGAGGGCAAGCGTGCCGGAGAGGCGGGCCAGGGTATAGACCGTACGGCTTACGGGTCGCGCCAGCCAAAGCGCGATCGAGCCGTCGGCGACCGGACGGGCGAGCCCATCGGACGCCACGAGGCCCGAGGCCGCGAGGAGAAAGAGCGAGACCCAACCGAAGAGGATCGGACCCATGGCCCGGGCCGACATCCCCGGATCGACGACTTCACCGTTCAGCACGAACGAGCCCTCGAGGCTTGTGCAACGGTCCACGAAGACGAGGGCCAGAAGGGCGCAGCCCGCGACGGCCAGACCAAGTCGACTGCGGAGCGAGTCCTGGAAGGCCTCAGCCGCCAGCAGATGGAAGGCGCGGATCGGGCGGATGCCACGCTTCGCCGGCGCAGTCTCGCTCACGCTGCCCCTTCTGAGGCGCTTATGCCGGCGTTTTGCGGGCTTGCGCCGGCTCCGCCTCGCACGATGCGCACGTAGGCGTCTTCGAGGCTCTCGCCCGCCAGAAGGACTTCGCCGAGCGGTCCGCTCGCCGCGATGCGTCCTTCGTGCAGGATCACCACATGGTCGCAGGTGCGCTCGACCTCCGTGAGGACATGGGAGCTCACGAGGAGCGTTCGACCGCGCTCACGCGCCGCGAGAATCCAGTCCCGGGCGTCGCGTACGCCGAGCGGATCGAGACCCGAGGTGGGCTCATCGAGCAGCAGCAGCTCGGGATCGCCGAGCAGCGCCTGTGCGAATGCCACACGCTGCAAAAGGCCCTTGGACAGGCCGCCCACTCGCTCCTGCGCGCGGTCCCTCAGTCCGGTCTCGACGAGGCGCGCGTCCATCTCGTGTTCGAGCGCATCGCCGTCGAAGCCAATCAACCCGCCATGAAGGCGCAAGAGCTCGCGGATCGTCATGCGCGGGGCGAACGCCGGGCGCTCCGGTACGTAGCCCAACCCCTCACGCGAGCGGGGGTCGGACGGGGGCCGACCACGCACACGCACCCCTCCCGTACTCGGGCGGACAAAGCCGAGGAGCAGGCGCAGCGCCGTGGTCTTGCCCGCGCCGTTTGGGCCCAACAAGCCAACGGCCGTCCCGATCGGCACCGCGAGATTCACCCGATCGAGCGCGCGACGCCCGCCGTAGAGCTTCGACACACTGGCCAGCTCGAAGGCGATCATGGGGGCGCGAGCGTACAGTGTCTCCATGTCCAGCGCTTCAGTATTCGCGCGGGAGGCGCGCTCCATCCTCACGCGAACCGGGGGCTACCTCGCGGGCTTCACGTACTCGCTTCAGCCCTACGCGGGCTGTGAGTTTTCCTGTGCCTACTGCTATGTGCGCGAGCTGGCCGTACAGCGTATGAATCCCTACGGACTCTCCTGGTCCTCGTGGATCTCGCCCAAAATGAACGCAGCAGAACTCTTGCGTCGCGACGCTGAGCGGGGTCGCTTGGACCAGGCGCGAATCTTCTGCTCCTCGGCGACCGATCCCTACACGCCGCTGGAGCGCAAGCTCAGGCTCACGCGCGGCTGTCTCGAGGTCATGGCCGAGTACCCTCCCGGTGCGCTCGTGCTCCAAACAAGAAGTCCGCTCGTTGCCCGGGACGCGGACGTTCTCGCGCGCCTTCCGAGGCTGTGGGCCAGCATGACCGTGTGCACGGAGGATGAGAGCGTCCGCCGCGCCCTTGAGCCGAATGCTCCCGGCACGAAGCAGAGGCTCGAGGCCCTCGGCCGCTTGCGCGCCGCCGGGATCCGGACACAGGCCGCTCTCGCGCCGCTATTGCCGTGCGATCCTGCACGGCTCGCCGAGCTGCTCGATCCCGTGGCCGACCGCGTTGTGGTCGACGACTTCTTTCGGGGCGACGGTGCGGGTGGCCGGCGCAGCCGAGCGGCGCTCGCCCGCTTGCGGGCCATGGGTTTTTCGCGCTGGGCCGAGCCGGGGTATGCGGAGGAGGCCACCCTTATTCTGCGTCGCTTGCTCGGCGCCGAGCGTGTGCTGCTCTCGAAGGATGGGTTTGGTGCGGTGGACTTGGGATGAGCCGCGAGTTCTGAGGGCCCGAGCCAAAGCCTAAGGGCGGGGTCGGGAGCCTTCGATCCCCGGGGACCGCTTCCCGCGGACCTTCTCGGACCAGCGCTCCGCGGCGGGTCCCCCTTATGGTTGCCGCGGCTAGAGCCTGTTTGCGGGCTAGCGGCGAATCAGGGCCTCGCCGGCGGCCCTTCTTCCAGAGGACGGTTCCCCGCGATCCCCTGCGCAATCTTGAGTGCGAGGGCGACGATCGTGAGGGTCGGGTTGTAGCCCGATGAGGTGGGGAACACGCTTCCGTCGCAAGCATAGAGGTTGTCCACATCGTGGAAGCGGCCCTGCGGATCGGTCACGGAGGTCGCAGGGTCGGGGCCCATTCGAAGGGTTCCCATCTCGTGCCGCGAATTAGGCGCACTGACGACGAGCGGCGGCAGCTGGAGCGTGTCGCAGGGTGCGACGAACACGCCCTGCGCTCCCGCATTGGTAACGACCTGGGTGAGGTATGGGAGGTAAAAGTTCCTTGCGTGCAGCTCGTAGGCGTGAGCTGCGTACGTGACGCGCGCGACGGGCAGCCCGAAGATGTCCCGAACCGTGGGGTCGAGGTCGACCCGGTTTGTGAGCTGGGGGGCGTCCTCAGACTGCATGATGGTTGAGATCAGGTGCTGGCTCAGGGCGCCATCGCGCATCGCGTTCTTGAGCCTCGTGCCGAAGCGCGCACCCACCCCGCTCGGGAGCTGGAACGCCATCACGAATCCATCGTCGGTGATGGGCAACCCCTGCGAGCCGCCGAACTCCGTGATTCCCCCCAGGTAAACCGCCTTGCTGCCGTTCGCATCGAACAGGCGCGGGGCCGCGCCCCCGGGTTCGACGCCGCGGAAGTCGGAGATACCGTGGCTCACGGCGCGACCGCGCTGGCCGTGGATGCGCTGCGGTATGAATCCGTTCACGTTCGCCTGCAGGTGGAACATCAGATTTCGCCCCACCTGTCCGCTCGAATCGCCGAGCGCTCCCCCGGCCGGCGTCGGCGAAAGCAAGCACAGGCGGGCCGATTCGATCGGGCTCGCTGCGAGCACGAACGCGTCGGCGGTGGCCAATTTTTGCTGGCCTTCCCCGTCCACATAGCTCACGGCACTGACGTGTCCGCCGTCGTTCAGCAACTGCGCGACCTTGGCGTTGTAGCGGAGCTGGCACCGGCCCGAGCGCAGGGCGCGGCGAAGTCCAGTGACCGCGGGTGAGCCCTTGGCGTTGTTCGGGCAGCCAAAGCCGCTGCACCAACCGCAGTCCACACACGGCGGACGACCGTCGTAGAAACGGGAGTTGATGGCGGCGGGATAGGTGTGAGGGCTGAGCGTCGATCCTTGGAGCGAGACCTGACGGGCGCCTTCGGACAGCAGCAGACCGAGATACATGGGAACGCCGGGCGGCATCGGGCGGGGTGTGCTCCGCGGCGACGCGAAGGGATCGTCGTCCGTGCCCTGCACGCCGAGGAGCGCTTCCGCGTGCCGGTAGTAAGGCTCGAGCTCGTCGTAGGAGAGCGGCCAGTCGGCGAAGTTGGCGCTCGCCGCGTCCGTTCCAAAACCGGGGATCGCAAGCCCCGGCGTACGGCCGATCAATGCCTCAAGTGTGCTCTTTAGCTGAAAGTCGAGAATGTTGAAACGCGGTGTCTTTGCGTCTGCATGCTGGAACGCGCCGCCCACCGCGCGTGGCAAGAGATTCACGTCGGGGTTGATGGCGGCATCGATGCTCGCACTGCTGCGGAAGGTTCGTGGCTCCAGCATCGCCAGAGGATCGAGCCAGGTTCGGACGGCGTACTTGAGCTCGTCGTTGCTGTGATTCGGAAGGGGCAGTTCATCCCCGTCGAGCCCCGGCCACGGATTGTGGCCGCACTCGAGCACCAGCACGTTCTTCCCACCCTTGCACAGCGCGTAGGCCGCCGTCCCGCCGCCAGCACCGCTCCCAATCACACACACGTCGAAGTGCCTGAGTGCGCGATTGCCAAGGACGTCGTCGGAGTTCATCACGTTCTAGTTGCAAGCTCCCGGAAAAATCAGGCTGAGAAGCCCTGTTTCCTGTGTGATTCCTTGCTGGATCGAGGCACCATCCGGGGTCAACGGGATCGGGACGACGCTCCCGTCGGGTGCGAGTTCATCGGGGTTTGGCGTCGACATCGGGTGGTCAGGGCGCTCGCGATACGTCCCAAGCTCGAACGAGAAGATCGAGTAGCCGAGGGGTTGGTTGTCGCCTTCGATCCCCAGCATCTGCCATCCCTGGGCATTCCGATTGCCGCCGTATTCTGGCGCCGAGAAGGAACCCTCGAGGACGTGCTGAATCACAATGTCGAGGAACGTCTTGCCGCGCCGTGGATCCAGCGGCAAGACGCCCGGCGAGTCGAGCTGGGCAAGCACGACGTCCTGGTCGGCGACAGACAGTAGGGCGTAGGGCTGACCTGCGGTGGAGGTGGCGACGGCATCGACCTCTGCGAGACCCTGTTGGTACAAATCGCGCAGCCCGACAAGCGGACCGCCTTGGGACGTGTCGAGCTCGGGAGGAATTCCCGCGGCCTCGGATCCGTAGAGCTGTGCGCGCCAGTACAACTCCTGCAAGCGCGAGGCCCGGATCGAGCGCAGGAATCCGTTCTCGGGGAATCGGGATGACGGCGTTCCGAGCTGGTAGTCCGGATAGGGCGTCCGCCCGCTGTAGGGACCACGCCGATACAAGCCGACACCACCGCAATCGAACGTGGTGAGCAGCCGCTCGATGTACACCGCCACGCCGAGCTCTTTTCCGCCTGGGTCGCGATCGGGCGGGAGGATTCGGTCGACCAGTGCCTCGAGCGTCGCAAACTCGGCGTCCGTGAAGAAGCGCTCCTCCCGGAACAAGGAGAAGGCGCGAACGACACTAGGTCGTGTCGCCGAGGCAAGGGCTGCCACTGCACCTGACGCGAAAAGAAACTGACGACGTGTCAGACGCGCGGCGCGCAGGAGATGCAGGGGGAGGGCGGCAGTCAGGCTTCGCTCCGGGGGTTGGACCGGCGGTCGGGAGGCGTCTCCATTCTCGGTGGCACCGGGACCCGGCACATCGCGCCGTACCTTCGGCAACTTCAGATTCCGCATGGACGCCTCCGCGGCTACAGCGCCGCGGGCCCTGCGTCCCCACGGCGACGCATATCCTATCACGCGGCATTCGTGCGGGGGGAGGCAAATGCCCGGCTTCGCCGCGCACAAGCTCTCGGTAAAGACCTGCCTAGGTCAGGGTACTCGAGCGGGAGGAGTTTGCCGACGCGGGTTTGTCTCGCCCGGGTGCGCAGAGACCGCGCACCCGTGTCGCGAGGTTGCCTGGCCCGGGCGGAGGATGCCATCCTGCGTCGCTGGAGAAAGGGCGAGCGCTTTTCGGCGGGCGCTTCGCCAGCTGTCTTCAGTGGCATCTGTCATCAGGTTTCGTGCGCGTCGCGGATAGAAGATGCCGATCTCCGCGAACTTGAAGGCTCTCTTGCGCTCGGAGCGAATCTCATGCCGGAACCCGGGACCGGAGCGCATGGCGGGGGTAGGAGGAACACCCGTGTCACTGTGCGCTGTTTGCCTAGGGAAGGGCGGGGAAAAGCGCTCTCGCTTGCCCGAGGACTGGGGGCGAGTTTGCGCGCCCTCTGCACTCCGGTCCGGCCTTTGCGCGCGCGCGAGCCCGGGCGGCGACGCTCTTTTCAGAGTCGGCGGCTTGTGTCCACGGTACTCGCTCTCTTTGTGCTTGAAGCCCCGCTGGCCCGCGCCACCTGGTCGATCGTCGCCACCGATCCGGAAACGGGAGAGGTGGGGATCGCAGGGGCCTCCTGCACCGGCGAGGTCGACGTGATCGGGGGCGTCGTGCCCGGCCACGGTGTGATTGCTGCACAGGGGATCACGAACCCGGCCGCACGCGAGCGTGGCCAGGAACTCCTGGCAGCAGGGGGGAGCCCGCAGGACGTGATCGCCGAGATCACAGGGGATGCGTTTGATCCTTCTGCGTGGTGGAGCCTCACCTCGGGTGCGCAGGCGCGGCAATATGGCGTCGTCGCCCTTGGCTTCGAGTCTGCGCCGGCGAACTACACCGGCCGGCGGACCCTCTCGTGGGCGGGATCTGCGCAAGGGGACGGAGTCTCGGTACAAGGAAATCTCCTCGCAGGGCCTGAGGTCGTGGCAGCGGCCTTTTCACGCTTTGAGCAGGTGCGCGGCGACTGCCGATCGATGCTCCACGACCGTCTGATCGAAGCACTCGAGGCCGGAGCAAAATCTGGAGGGGATCGCCGCTGTGAGCCCGCGCTTACGGCGCTCTCGGCGTTCCTCGAGGTCGCCGGGCCCGACGATCCAGTCGGCGCCTCCTCCCTGAGACTCATCGTGACGCCTCCCTTCGAACCGGACGGGGGTATCCCCACCTTGTTGCGCCAGTTCTTTCGGCCCGAACGAGCAAGCGAATACGAGAATCCGGTGAAGAAGCTGCGTGCGATGTACGACGAATGGCGACGGGAGCACGAGCCTGTAGGCCGTTGCTCGGACGAAGGGAAGGTGGAGAAAGCCCCATGAATGTCTCGAGCTTGCGTGGCAAAACGGCTCTGGTGACTGGTGCAGGGAGCGGGATCGGCCAGGCGACAGCGCTCGCCTTCGCGCGGCGCGGCGCAAAGCTTGCGTTGTGCGACGTGAACGAAGCCGGCCTCGCGGAGACAGAGGCGAAAGCTCGCGCCTTGGGCTGTGAGGTCCTCGCGCGCCGGGTCGACGTCTCGAAGCGTGAGGAGATGCGTGTCTTCTCCGACACCGTTCACCACTGGGTCGAGGCGGTCGATCTGCTCATGAACAACGCCGGCGTGGGCCTCGGCGCAAGGTTCCTCGACAGCACGCTCGAGGACTGGGACTGGATTGTCGGGATCAACCTCATGGGGGTGATCCATGGCTGCCACTTCTTCCTGCCACCCATGGTGCGCAGACGCTCGGGTGGCCATGTGGTGAATGTCTCCTCGGCGGCCGGCTTCTTCGCGACTCCCCAGCTCGCAGCCTACTGCACAACCAAATTCGGCGTGCTGGGATTGACCGAAGCCCTGCGCGAAGAGCTCGCGCCTCACCGCATCGGTGTGACTGCCGTCTGTCCGGGCCTCATCAATACACCGATCACACGTTCGAGCGTGCTCCGGGGACCAGAGGCCACCCCGGAAGCCCGGGAACAGATGGTAAAGATTTATGAACGCCGGAATTATGGCCCGGAACGGGTCGCGGAGAACATTCTTCGCGCAGTCCAGCGCAACCGCACGGTTGCTCCCATCACGCCCGAGGCGTGGGCCATGTACTTCATCAAGCGCCTCTCGCCGCGCCTTGCATGGTTCATCGCCCGCAAGCTTGAGGAGCAGGCGGGTCAGTCGGCAAAAACGCGGGGATCGGCGTGATCCTGTGCGGGGGCGAGCGGACTTCTCGTCACCAAGTCTCTCCACCCTCCGAGGCCGAGGTTGCTGCGGCTAAACGCCGCCCGATTGGCCACGCCCGAGGAATGTCTCGGCCGCGCGTTCAACCCGCGCCACGAGCTCCGCGGCATCGCGCGCGAGAATTAGCAGGACCAGGCGATGCACACCGCAATCGGCATAGCGCGCCACGTCGTCCAAGCGCAGTCCCGGCGGAGGCGTGATCGTGATCTCAAGGGGACCAAGCTCCGCGGGACGTGTGACGCGTCCGCGCGCGGCCGAGAGGTCGGCGAGGCATCGCCGTGCGTTGTCGACGTCAAGGGCGAAGCCGTACCAACCGTTCCCGCGACGCAGCGCGCGCCGGTATGCCGCGAAACTCTGGCCGCCGACATGGATCGGAGGATGCGGGCGCTGGAGGGGGCGGGGCTTGGCGTCGATGCCGGAGAACGCGACGAACCTGCCCTTGTGGCGCGGTGACGGTTCATCCCAGAGGGCAAGAATGGCGTCGAGATACTCGTCGGTGCGTGGTCCTCGGTCTGCGAACGGGATGCCGAGTGCCGCAAACTCGGGCTCGAGATAGCCGGCCCCGATTCCGAAGAGCAGCCTTCCGCCGGAGACGACATCGACGCTCGCCAGCTCCTTGGCCAATACGAGAGGATTTCGTTGCGGGAGGATGATGATGCCCGTCGCAAGACGGATCGTCTGCGTGTGGGCCGCAACGAACGCAAGGGACACCGCAGGGTCGAGCAGCGGCGTGTGCGGCGGAAGCGGAGAGGGTGGAGCCTGCGGGTCGGGAAGAACCACGTGCTCGCCCGTCCACAGCGAATCGAAGCCGGCACGTTCCGCAAGCCGCGCAACGGTGGCCGCAGTCGCGGGATTCGCGCACGGGCCGACGTTGATGCCGTACAGTCCAAACTTCATGGATACCTCTTCGAGGTTCTAGGCTGGGCGGCTCGGGTGGTTCCCGCTCTGCAAAGCTCGGTCGCGCTGGGCCCCTCTGCCCGCCGCAATTCGAGCACCGAGTCGGCGGCTTCGCGACCACAGTAGAATAAGGCGAAGCATGCCAAGCAGGAGAGTTCGAGCGCGTGCGTTTGATCCTGAGCCGCAAGGGTTTCGACGCAAGCGCCGGGGGTACGGCAAGCCCGATCTTGCCGAATGGTGCGCTCTGCTCTCTTCCGATCCCTGACCCGCTCTCGCCGCTCTGCTACGCGGACCTAAGATCAACCTCCGACTCCCTCGGGCGGACCGTCGAGGACCTGACACGCGGGCGGATCAGCGCGCGCACCTTCGCCCACCTCGACCCAGACCTTGATCCCCACACGCTGCGGCGAGCACGTGGCTGGCGGCCGATCTTCGGACAGGCCGGGGCCGCGCAAAGCCACCTCGCACGCCACGGCGTCGGGCCTGGCGACCTTTTCCTCTTCTTCGGCTGGTTCCGGGGTTGCGTGCGCGAGTCCGGACAGCTCCGCTATGCCCGTCGCGCGCCGGACCTCCACGCCCTCTTCGGTTGGCTTGAAGTGGGTGAGGTTGTGCGGGTGTCAGAGCTCGGCGCGGGAGAGCTGCCTTGGGCGCGCCGCCATCCGCATCTCTGGGGCGAGCGCGGAATCGGCAACACGCTCTACGTGGCGGCCGATCGTCTGGAGGCGAGCGGGGGCGCCTCGGCGCGTGCACCCCTGCCCGGAGCGGGCCTCTTCCCGCGCTTCGAGCAGCGCCTTTGCCTTACCGCCCGACCGGGGGCCGTCCCACGGGGCCTCTGGAAGCTCCCGGAGTGGATGCACACGCCCGGACGTACCCCGCTTCTCACCCACCACAGCGACCCGAGGCGCTGGACGCAGACTCCGGGGGGGTGGCTTCTGCGCACCGTTGGCCGAGGGCAAGAGTTCGTGATCGACCTCGACCGGGTACCCGATCCCGCCGAAGGGGTTGCTTGGCTGCGGGAGCTGATCAAGGTGTGTTACGCGGACTCGTAGACATCCAGCCCATCTCGATGGAGAGATTCTTATGGATATCCGTATCACGATGTGATACAGCGTGAGGCATGGAAGATCCTGAAACTACGAGAAGAGCCGAGTCAAGCGAACCCGATCCCTCCGCAGAGAGCACAGGCGAGAGCGGGGAAGGGGGTGGATTTCGCGAACGTGGTCGCAAGGAGCGCGTCTTGCACACCCGCATCTCCGAACAGCTTGCCGAGGACATCCGCCGCGTCGCGGAGGACCTCCGCGTCCCGGTCTCGAATCTCGTCCGCAACGTACTCGAGGAGACCTTCAGCGTCGTCGAATCTGTGACCGACAACCTCGGGACGTGGCTTGAAGAGGTGGCGACTGAGGTGGGACAGGCTCGCGGCTCGTCCCGCCAGCGACAGCGTCGCTGGGCGCGGCCCTGGGCACGCGAACGCGAGGAGGCACCCCCGGGCGCCCGGGACGATACGGTCTGGGAAAACTCTCGGGGCGAGCCCTCCTCCATAACCCCCGAAACGAGCGCTCGCGGCGAACCGCCCGCGGGCATTTCGTCTGTGCGGGACGACGAGACCGCGACAGAGCGGGCCGCCCCCTCCGGCGCCGGGTCGGCCGAGGCGCGTCCCGACTTCTGCCAGGTTCTCGGCTGGCAGCCACTCGTGATGAACCGACCCCAGTCCTGCTCGGATTGCGGGCGGCTCCTGGTGCGGGGCGACCGCGCCTCTCTGGGTCTCACACCTTCGGGTGTCAGCGGGTGGGTCCTGTGCAGGGCCTGTATGGAGGCACGCGAGTGACGCGGGACGCGGTGCAGGTCAGCGATCTCACCACCCCGGCTCTTCTCGTCGACGCGGAAGCGTTCGAGCACAATCTCTCGGTGATGGCTGCGGCGCTTCCGGGCAAGAGGCTGCGGCCGCACGTGAAAGCGCACAAGTGTACGGCCATCGCGAGGCGCCAGCTCCGTGCGGGCCATGCGAGCTTTACCTGCGCGACGCTGCGGGAGATCGAGCAGATGGCAACCGCTGGCCTAGGGGACGACTTGTTGCTCGCCAACGAGGTGGTGGATGCGCGGCGCCTGACCCCGGTCCTCGCGGCTGGCGCGCGCGTGACGTTGGCGGTCGACTCCGATCTCACCATCGATGCAGCGGCGCGTGCCGGCGTGCGCGAGGTACTGATCGATGTCAACGTGGGCCTCCCGCGCTGTGGGTGCGCGCCCGAGGACGCAGGCCGCCTGGCAGACCGCGCCCGAGCCTGCGGACTCGAGGTGAGAGGGGTTATGGGCTACGAGGGCCACGCCATGGCGTTGGCCGACCCTGAGAAACGGATGCGTCTGGTAGAGGAGTCGATGGAGAAGCTCCGTGCAGCGCACGGAAGGACCGGCGGCGCCGTCATTTCCGCGGGGGGCACCGGAAGCTACGACATCAACACCTTCGCGACCGAGATTCAAGCCGGGTCTTATGTGTTGATGGACACCGCGTACGCCAAGCTTGACCTCCCGTTCCGACAAGCCCTCTCGGTGCTGGCCACGGTCGTTTCCGTCTCACCCGGCTATGCCGTGGCAGACTGCGGCCTCAAGGCCCTCGGCATGGACCATGGCAATCCTTCGATCGAGAGAGCGCAGGTGTGGTTCTGCTCCGACGAACACGTGACCTTCAAGCCCGAGCGACCCGTTCGCGCTGGCGACCGGATCCGTGTACTTCCAGCGCACGTAGACCCGACCGTTGCCTACCACGAGCGGATGCATCTCGTGACCGGGAACGATGTCCTTGAGACCTGGCCGGTCGATCTGCGCGGCTGGTGAGCGCGCTGCGCCTCCTCCTTGGTCTTCTGATCCTCGTAGCGCCGGTTCTCGCGTCCGCGAATGAGCAGCTCGACGTTCCCCTCGAGCTCGACTACGCCTTCCTCCGCCAGCTGCTTGTGCAGCAGGTCTACACTTCGCCCGGTGCAACAGCCGAGGTCTGGCGCGACGAGATCGACTGCAACCATCTCATCCTCTCCGAGCCCCGGGTCTATGGGCGTGAGGGGCGCCTGCGCATTCTGACCGCGAGCAACGCGCGCTTCGGAACCCCGATTGCAGGCGGCTGCACCCTCTCGATCGAGCGGAAAAACCAGATTGAGCTCTGGCTTGAACCCGTCCTCGTGCCCGGATCGGCGGTCGTCCACTTCCGCGTCGTCGACTCCAGTGTGTTCGAAGCGTCCGGCCGCAAGCTCGGTACCACCGGCATCCTCTGGAACTGGGTAAAGGAATACGTGCATCCTCGCCTTGCGACCTTCCAGGTCGATCTCGGCGCGCCCCTCTCGGATCTGCGCAGCATTCTTCCCCTTCTTCTTCCCAGCGATGACGCATCGCGCACGCAGCGCATCCTCGACTCCGTCGCGCTCGCAGCGGTGCGCGTCAGCGACACGGCACTCGTTGCCACCTTGCGCTTCGAAGTGCCCCCCCTGGCCGTGGCGGCGCCGCCCGCGACGGAAGCCCCGCTGACCGACGCAGAGCGCGTCCAGCTCCGCGCGGCCCTGGAGCGCTGGGATGCTTTCCTCACCTACGTGATCAAGGCCGCCGGCTCCGATGCGGCCAGCAAGGAGGCACGGCAAGAGCTCCTCGACATCCTGCTCGACGCGCGTCAGGAGCTGATCGCGCAGCTCGAAGCCACGCGCCCGGACGGGGCCGCTCCTCCTGCTCCGCTGACTCACGGAGAGGATCCCGTGCGCCGCCTCTTCGTGTCGACCTGGACGCGACTCGCCCCGGCGCTGCGCAAGCAGTCTGGGAGGCTCCCGGGAGAGATCGCTCTGCGTTATCTCGGCTTTCTTGCCTCCGGCGACGCACTTGCCGCGCTCGACCGGTTGGGACCCGAGGTCGGACTCGAGATCTCTCAGGACGGCCTGCGCCGGTTCGCACGTCTGATTGCTCCAAGCCGGCCCGAGGACCCGCTCGCCTTCGGTACCGAGATCGACACAGAGCTGCGTGAGATCTTCGGTTTCGGGCCCCCGATCGAACCCCCGCAAGTGAACCCTGCGCTAGAGGACGGTGAGCAGGGCGTACCGCCCCCTCCCAAAGCGGAGCCGCCGGCCGAGCCACCCAAGGAACAGGTGCCCGGCACCCCGCCACCTGATCAAGGTGAGGAGTGGATTCCGCTCCCCTGGAGTCTTGTCGAGTCCAGCGAAGCCAAGGACTCGGCCGAGCTCGTGACCCGCATGAACGGGTGGGTGCCTGGCCCACACGATCTCGAAGCCTATCTGCGCGCGATGGGGGACCTGCTCGGCGACTCGGCGCAGAGCACGCTCGCTCGCGGCGGGCTCGCACCGCGTTTCCACGCGCTCTTCCACTGGCTGGTGCTTGCGACGGCGTGGACCGAGTCATGCTGGCGACAGTTTGTCCGCGTACGGGGCAGGCTCGAGCCGATCCGCTCCGTTGCCGGGGCGGTCGGCATCATGCAGGTGAACGAGCATGTGTGGCGCGGCTTCTACGACCTGCGAGGTCTACGAAGGGATGTCGGGTACAACAGCCGAGCCGGCTCGGAAATCCTGCTCCACTACCTCACCGATTACGCCATCGAGCAAGGCGAGGACACGAAGACCGGCCAGGAAGACAACCTCGCCCGTGCGACCTACGCGGTCTACAACGGAGGTCCGGGCCATCTGCGACGCTATCGGCAGAGGACCCGCAAGTCCTGGCACGAAATCGACGAGGCGTTCTGGCGCCACTACCAGGCGGTGAAGGCGGGGCACGAGCTGGATCTGGCCGACGAGTGTTACGGCGGCTAAGCCGCCATCGAGCCGTCGAGGGGCGACGCGCCGTGCAGGCGTGGCGGCGGGCCAGCCCGAAGGACCGCCCCGCCGCGCGCAGCCTGGATTAGTGGCTTCCGAGCGGGTCTACGAACGTAAAGCGTCCAGGTTCCACCATCAGGTAATGGAACGGCACACCGATTTCCTGGGGCTTCGCGCACACCGTCATGAAAAGCGCGGCGGGCGCCATCGCCGCGGTACCGAGCACCGTCGCCAGAAGGCCGAACGGACGCATCAGGAACAGGTCGGTCATCGGGCTCGCGGTATCGCTTGCGTGCTCGTCGCTGCCCACGAATTTCGTCGATGCGGCCTGCGCGGTCGGCGCGAGTAGCGCTGCCACAAGCACGGCCGCGGTGAGAGAACGTCGAACGATGCTGAGCATGGTCGCCACCTCCTCCGGGAATCCTGTCATTTGCATCGGCGGACCCGCGCGGGAACTAAAGGCGCCGGGGCGGTCCCCACTCAACAGGCGAGAGCGCTCCGCCGATAGGCAGCTTCACCATGAGCCAGCAAGATCAGTCACTGATTGGGCGCCTCGCCGTTCATTACAAGATGATCACAATGGACCAGCTTGCCGCGGCGACCCGCGAGCAGAGCCGGCAAGGCGCTGGCAAGCTGCTGGGCGATCTGCTCGTGGAAAAAGGCCTTCTTCGCCCTGCGCAACTCTCCCAGCTGCTGAAGGTGCAACAACAGGTCCAGGCCAAGCAGCAGGCGCTCACCACGGCCGGGAAGGGTTCCCCGGAAGCGGGGACCCGGGGAGAGGGCGCAGGCCGTCCCGCGCCGCCGCCAGCCCCGGCGGAGCCGCGCCCCGCCGCGCCGACCGTCGCCAAGGAGCCTCAGGCCGCGGAGAAGCCCCGGCCGCAAGCCTCCCCCACCGCCGAACCGTCTCGGGCTCCCGCAGGAGGCGTCCAGCGGGCTCCGTCCGATCCGAAAGCAGAGCTCGATCGCATCCTCCAGGCCGCCGCGGGCACGGGAGTGAGCGACATCCACGTGCATAGCGGAGCCCCGCTGCGCCATCGCGCGAACGGGCGCCTCCTCGATCCCAAGGGGGAGCCGATCGATGCGGCGATCTCGGAGCAAATGATCTTCTCGATCCTGTCGGACGAACAACGCGGGTTGCTGCGCGACCGCGGGGAGCTGGATCTTTGCTATACACTCTCCGGCGTCGCACGCTTTCGGACGAACCTCTACCACCAGCAACGCGGCTGGGACGGTGTCTTCCGAGTCATCCCGCCCGAGCCGCCGACTCTCGAACAGCTCGGCCTCCCCGCCTCCTTTGCGAAGCTCACCAACTATTCACAAGGCATGCTTCTTGTGACCGGACCCGCGGGCTGCGGGAAATCGTCAACCTTGGCGGCGCTCGTGAACCTGATCAATGAGGAGCGACGCGACCATATTCTCACGATCGAGGATCCGATCGAGTACCTCCACCCCTCAAAACGCTGCATCGTGAATCAGCGCAGTGTACGCCGCCATACTGAATCCTTTGCGCGTGCGCTGCGCGCGGCGCTGCGTGAAGATCCCGATGTCATCGTGATCGGCGAACTCCGTGATCTCGAGACGATCTCCCTGGCGCTGACCGCCGCGGAGACCGGCCACATGGTGTTGGGTACGCTTCATACCAACGACACGATCCGCACCATCAACCGACTCGTCGGCGCCTTCCCGTCAG
>DAIOWK010000035.1:0-18054 GCA_036758525.1 Myxococcota bacterium | reverse complement strand
GGTCCATTGGCGCCGTTCCCGAATATGGCTGGCCGTCAGCGGTGGCAAGAAGGTCGTAAGGCCAAGTACGACATGGAGACATTCGACGAAGTGCTCGTGGGCCACACCACGGGCGCCATGGACAAAGCTAAGAAGGATGGCAAGCCCTTCTTCATCTGGCACAACACCACTCGTATGCACGTCTTTACCTACATTCCCCCGAAGTACCAGGCGATGATGAACTACAAATCCAATTATGGCCTCGAAGAGGCGGGGATGGCTCAACTGGACGACAGCGTCGGCGAGATTCTAAAACACCTTCAAGATATCGGTGAAGCCGAAAATACCATCGTGATCTTCACCACCGATAACGGTGCCGAAGTGTTTACCTGGCCCGACGGCGGTATGACGCCGTTCAATGGCACCAAGGGCACGTCCTTTGAAGGTGGCTTCCGCGTGCCCGCCATCATCCGTTGGTCCGGACACATAAAGCCCGGCTCGGTGGAGAACGGACTCATCTCCGGCCTCGATTGGTTCCCAACCCTCGTCGCGGCTGCAGGCAATCCCGACATTACCAATCAGCTTCTCAAAGGCACCACGCTCGGCGACCGGACCTACAAGAATCACCTCGACGGCTACAACCAGATGGCCATGCTGACAGGCAAAGGCCCTTCGGCTCGTCATGAACTCTTCTACTTCAGCGGGCCCCAGCTCGGCGCCATCCGCATCGATGAATTCAAGTTTCAGTTCCTCAAACAGCCATGGGGTTGGCCGGGGGAGAAGGTCACGACCGACATGCCCTCGATTGTAAACATCCGCCAGGATCCCTTCGAGCGAACACCGTCGCTCCGCGGCGAGAGCTTGAACAATTCCGCAGCGGGATATGTGAACGACTTCTATGCTCGTGAGTTCTGGCGCTTTGTCAACGTACAACAAGTTGTGGCCCAGCTGGCAATGACGGCCATCGACTATCCCCCGATGCAGGACCCAGCATCCTTCAATCTGGAAGCCATCAAGGCCAAAATCCAGGCGGCCATCAAGGCACACGAGGGCGAGTAGTCAAGACTTGGTGTCCATCAAGAGTGGCCGACCCTTTACCAAGCTGGCTCGCGGGCTCCTCGCGAGCGCAGAGCCGCAGGACGCTGCAGCGAAGGCAAGGGAGGCAGAAAACCGGATTCGCTGCTGACAAGAGATCGCGATTGGGGCGCTATCGTGGGATTGCTGGCCGATCTGAGCGAGCTGGTCGGGATTCTGCAGTCCCGCGCGCTTGACGCGATCGGTTGCCTGCGTGAACAGCGTGATCACAAACTGTGGTCTGTGGGCGGCTATCGACTAGGCGTAGACCTATTTCCGGATGCCGAGACCGACCTTCTGGAGATATGCCTCTAGCGCTTGCACATGGGCCGACGAGACGATGGCGCCGACGTAGCCATCGGGGCGGACAAGCACCCAGTCACCTGGCGACAGGCCGTAAGCGGCTCGGATATGATCGCCATCATCGATGACATCGCCACGTGGCCCGACCGCATGGATGTGAAGTCCTGGACGTGGCTCGAAAGCCGTGACGTCGCCGACCTGATAGCCCAGCAACGTCCAATGTGGTCCCTGGAAGAGTTTGAAAAGCCGGGTGGGCATGCCCGCCGCACCGTGGATCGGCGCATCGGGAGCCCGGTCGCCCGCTAATACGCCGCCGCTGCGTTGTGGCGCCTCCATGGCCAATGACGATTCCGGGTATCCCAAGTCGAGCTGATGCACCTCGCGGCCGCGACGCATGGTTCCCCGCTTGGCCGCCTCGAGCAGCTTCGTCGCCAGACCGAGCATTTCTGCAGCGATCGGCCGCCGCTCTTCCTCGTAGCTGGCTAGAAGGTCTCCCGGCGCACCCTTTAGAACCGCCGCCAGCTTCCAGCCGAGATTATAGGCGTCCTGCACGCTGGTATTGAGGCCCTGGCCGCCGGTCGGCGGATGGGTGTGGGCGGCATCACCGGCGAGGAAAACACGTCCTTCGTGATAACGATCTGCGAGCCGAGCGTTCATGTTGAAGGCCGACGCCCAAGACACCGAGCGAACCACGATGTCAGTGCGGCCGGTGCGCCCCGCAATCATGGCGGTCAGCCCTTCTGCGGAAAGATCGACGTCGCCCTCCAGCGGGATCGGCGCCTGAAGCTGGAACATGTCGGCGCCGGGGAGCGGGCACAACGACATCTGCTTTTCCATCGATCCTTCGCTGAAGCGGTGCCACGCATCGCGCCCAAGCCCTTCCACGATGACGTCGGCGACGACAGCGCGCACGCCGAGCGTTTTGCCGGGAAACTCGATGCCGAGCGCATTCCGCACGAAGCTACGGCCGCCATCCGTACCGACGAGGTAGCGAGCACGGACCGTCTCTTCGCCGGATCGGCCGACGATGCGAACCGTCACGCCTTCCGCGTCCCGCTCGAATCCTTTCAGCTCGCAACCGAACTCGGGCCGATGGCCGAGTTCGGTCAAGCGCTCGCGCATTACGGCCTCGGTCAGGAACTGCGGGATCAGCAGGGGGATGTGATACGGCTCGTCCGGCGTTGGGTTCTGATGTTCCATGATCAGAGATTCTTGATAAGTGCCGTCGTCGCGGTATTCCCGCTGGGGCGGATATTCGCCGCCGGCCGCGACGATGCGGTCGAGGATGCCGAGATCCTCGAACACCTCCTGGCTGCGCGGTTGGATGCCCTTGCCCCGCGAACCTCGGAACGGCCCATCCATCTTGTCGATCAGCCGGAACGCGACATCGCGACGGGCAAGCTCGATGGCGAGCGTCAGACCGGCCGCGCCGGCGCCGACAATAAGGACGTCGGTTGACCCCACAGCTCTAATAGCCATTTCCATTTCCGTGTATTGCGCACACAATGGCGTCCGGAGCTTCCTCTTTTTGGGGGGCGGCGCTAGTACAGCTTCACGATCGTGCGGCCGACAGTCTGGCGGTTGGCCATCGCGTCGATCGCAGCCGGCAGCTCCTCGAGCTCGACCACTCGGCCGATTACCGGCTTGATCTGCTTGGCGAGCACGAGCTCGACGATCTCGCGCGTGATCCGGTCGCCCAGCGCATCCGACGCGAGGTTCCAGCCCATCCGCGTCTTCAGCATCTGCGCCATGCCGTCCTGCGCGTAGGCGAGCAGCACTCCGCACAGCTTGAAGTTCCCGGCCGCCACCCGGCGGGGCACGATCCATTTCTCGTCGACCCGCGTCTTGTCGGACGCGAATCCCATCATCAGGTAGCGCCCGTTGTAGGCGATGCATTTCATGGACTTCTCCACGACCGCTTCGCCCACGTTGTCGAACACGACATCGACGCCGCGGTTGTCGGTTTCGGCCAGGACGATCGCCGCGAAGTCCTGCTTGCAGTAGTCGATCGCAACGTGGGCGCCGAGCTGGCGACACAGCTTCAGCTTCCCCTCGCTGCCCGCGGTGGCGAACACTCGCGCGCCCGCGTGGACCGCGAGCTGGATTGCGGCGGATCCCGATCCGCCCGCGGCGGCGTGGATCAGCACGCTCTCGCCGGCCCGCAGCTCCGCGCGGTCGAACAGGCCGAGCCAGGCGAGGTGGAACGGAAAGTAGAGCGCAGCCGCGTCGGGGAGCGGTATCCACTCGGGCATCGCGAACGCCGAACCGGTCGGACAGATCGCGTACTCCGCGAATCCGCCGTGTGCGCCCTTCGTCATCGCCACTACGCGCTCTCCAAGTCGCTGTCCCGCGCCGTCGCCGCACGCATCCACGACCCCCATCACCTCCATGCCCGGGCTGTAGGGGAGCTCGGGGCGCACCATCATGTTTCCGCCCGCGATCCGCTCGAGATCATTCAGGTTCAGCGGGATCGCCTGCACTCGCACGCGCAGCTCGCCCGGCCCGGGGGGCGGGATCGGCACGCGGTCGAGCTGGAGCACCTCGAGCGGCGGCCCGTAGCGATGCGTCCGCCACGCCCTCATCGTTCCATTCCCGCCTGAGTCGCTCATCGCTTCCTCACTACCTGATGTGAACCGTTCCATACCACGGCCGGCCTGCCATCGCCGATGTGGCTGGCGCTCGGCACCCGTTGCCTGGCGGTGGGTCTATCGGTGTTCCGCATCGCGGGTGGGGGCGTTATTCGCTTCGCCCGGTTCGATGGTCTCCTGCCGGTCGTCCCGTGAAAGTCGCGACGCCGCGAGGGTTTAGGGCACGGCGTTAAAGCCGTCCCTTCTCAAAGCGGATCCTTCATCACGCGTGACGAAACTCTCGGAATCGTGAACCGCTTTTCAGCCGCGTTCGAGGTCGGGGGACTTGGTGAGCGGATCGAGGGGATCTACGGGCCTTCCCCGGCCTCGAGCAGCATCGGTACATGGAAGAATCCCTGACGGCTTGAACGGTGACCGACGACATTTCCGGAAGGGACAGCCAGCTGGACCGCAGCCTCGATCAGTTCCTCGCAAACGCACTCGTCGCTGCGTAGAATTTGACCGAACCGGGAACTTCAAGGCCGGCAAGACGATCTAGCTAGCAGACGACTTCGGGATCAAGCCGTGCATCCTGGCTCCCGCCAGCATCAGCCCCAGGCAAGGCTCGGCACGAAAACAGCGGTTATCGGGGGTTCGGCTGCTGGGTCTTGGGAACGGGCGTCCAGTATGCGGACTCTGAACGGTGTCGTCGAAGCCGTTCTGTCGGAATGCGCCCGCTGTGTCGCCCCTCCGCGACGGGCGGATCGTGAGCTTCGACGACGTCGAGTCAGCTCTTCACGGGATCCTGCGCCCCGCCCTCGACCTCGCCGGCCTCCCAAACAACCTTCTGCTCGACCTCGTTACCGAGCCTGGCCGCGGGTGCCGCCGGCGCGCACACCACCTCTCTGCCCGCCCCGCCGCCACCCCGCGAGCGAACGAGAGGGGTGCTCGAATCGAAGTCCTTGGAGAGGCTCTCACAAAGTGTCCAGAGCGCGCGCGCCTTCTCGTCGTTGCTTCCCGGGTCCTCGGCGATCCACGGCACGATGCCGAGTGTGTTGTGCAAGTAACAGCCGCTCGCGAGGCCGGGCTGCGTTGCGGCGAACAGACTCGTCTGGGCGCCCTGCTCGCAGTCGAGAAGGAGTCGGCGCTTGAGCCCGCCGAAACCCGCTACGAGGTTCGAGGCCACCACACCGGGATGGACCACCACCACTGTGAGCAGAGGCCTCCGCCGAGCGAGCTCGCGCGCGAACCACACGTTGCCGAGCTTGCTGCGCGCGTAGGCATCCTGACCGCCCAAGCGCCCACGGTACCTGAAGTCCGCGCTGCACTCGCGCGCGCGGATGTAGATATCGCCGGTCAAAACCACCACGCGGGTTGTCTGCAAGAGCCCCCGCACCTCGAGCTCTCGGGCGAGGGCGAAGTGACCGAGGACGTTGGTGGCGAAGGCAATCTCATAGCCCTGGGGCGAGGTGGCATTGCGCCCCGGCCAAAGCCCCGCGTTTTGAATCAGTACATCGATGGAACGCCCGCCGGTCGCCTCCTCGACCGCATCGACGGCGCCCCGGAGGCTCCCGAGGTCGGCGAGATCAAGCGGCACGTGGTGCGGCCGGGTTGTAGCGGCGGGCTCGCGAGCCAGGCTTTCGCACGCTTCCTCCGCCTTTCTAAGGTTGCGACAGGCGATCAACACCTCAGCGCCCCGGCGCACGAGGCCGCGGGATGTCTCAAAGCCGATCCCGCCGTTGCCGCCGGTCACGAGTGCGATCTTGCCGTCCAATCGGGGCGTTTCGGGAGCGCGCAGGCTCCGCGACGCCTGACGCCAGATTGATGCCGTGAGTCGGCGGATGGACGAAGCCGTCGGGTGCGACCAGATCGGAGGCGACGCGTGCATGAGCAGCGAGGATAGCCGGCGGGACGACTGTCGTCCGGGGATGGGTGGTTCGCCGGCAGTGGCGGCGCTCGAGCGGCCCTCCCCTACAAGCGGCTAGGGCGAAAAACGTTGGTATGGGTCGAGGGCTGGCGCGGTGCTCCGCAGCTGAAGTCTAGGACTCCCGATTCCCCTTGGGAGTACCTCACGAACTCCAGTGGGGAGTCCGTTTCCAGCCCCTCTGAGCACGGCAAACATCTCTGAGACATCGTAAGCCGGGAGTGTCCCCTCGAAAGGAGCGGAATCAGGGGCAGCAATATTCTCCAAGTGCGGTACGCCCACGCCCTCTAGCGTGCCGTTTTGGGCAACAGGAGGGCATTCAGATGGCAAGCATCCGAAAGGAAATCCTGATCAAGGCGCGCTCCGAGGACGTCTGGGGAGCGATACGCGATTTGGAGCGCTGCACCGGCGCCTCGTGCCGAGGTTCGTGATCGACTGCCGCGTGGAGGGCGACGCCCGGATTGTAACCTTCGCTAACGGCATGGTGGCGCGCGAGCTCCTTGTCGACCTGGACGACCAGGCACGCAGGCTCGCCTGGGCCGCGGTCGGAGGGCGGCTCACGCACCTCAATGCATCGATACAGGTTTTTGCCGATGGTGCAGGGCGCAGCCGCGCGGTCTGGATCGCCGACCTACTGCCGAATGAGCTTGCTGGAGCGATCCGTGAGATGATCGACCACGGGGCTGCCGCCATGAAGAAGACCCTGGAGCTACCTTCGGGTCGATCGGCGTCAATACCGTCGGTTCAGGGGCAGCGTCCGAAGGGCTTCTAGCTGGTTCTGAAGCGACCCACCGCAGACCCGAGCGAAAATTGCGGCGCGGGAGAGTCTTGGGCGCGATCTCGGCCGGCCTGTCTCGGTAAGGAAGAGCCCGAGAGGTCCGCTCGCTCCGCCCGAGCTCGCCCCACCCGCGGCCTGCTCAGGAGCGGCGAGAAGCCAGGTACCGCTTCCTCATTTCGGCGCACTCGGGATCGGTGAGCGACGTCAGGAAAGTGTCCGCGTCCGACCAGCTGCGTGCGGTGCCGACGATTTGGGCGGTCACCGCATTCACGTGCCGCTTGGTGACGAAGAGCGGAAACGCGGCCTTGGTCGCGAGGTCACGGGCGAGCGCCCGCGCCTCGGCCTCGAGGGCCTCGGTGGCAATGATGCGGTTCAGGAATCCGGCGGCCTTCGCCTCCGGGGCGTCGAAGCGCCGACCCGTAAGCACGAACTCCTTGGTCAGCGCCGGGCCGATCTCGCGCACTAGCCGGGGAATTCCTCCCCAAGCCAGGGGGATGCCGAGGTCGATCTCGGGGATCGAGAAGCGCGCGTCCTCGGCAGCAATCCGCAGATCACAGGCGGCGGCCAGCACAAGTCCGCCGCCGACGCACCAGCCGTGGATGGCAGCGATCGTGACGGCGCGCATGGCCTCGACCGCATCGGCCATCTCTCGGCCGAGGTCGGCGGCGTCGCGGGGCGAGACGCTGGGCTGGCCCGCGAAGGCCGCAAGGTCAGCGCCTGCGGAGAAGCTGCGGCCGGCGCCGCGGATAACCACGGCCTTCACCCCATCTTGGCGGTCAAACCAGCGCGCTGCGGCAACGAGCTCACGAAGCGTCGTGATGGAGAGTGGGTTGAGCCTGTCCGGCCGGTTGAGGGTGAGCGAGCCGACTGGACCGTCGAGCTCGATGAGCAGCGAGTCGAACTCTGCGATTTCGACCATACGGCGCCCCCTCGCGGGTGTGAGCCTGCAGCGAGTACAGCATAACAACGGTGGCGCAGTGGCCGCCCTGCGTTCGAGCCCGCGACGCCGAGTACGAAGACGAGCGTCATCGCCGGGATCCCCGGCGGGTTCCGAAAACCTCAGCCCGAAGGCGTTGAGGTCTCTGGCGCGCTGGACCTACACCGCAAGGGCCACACCCGCCTTGATCGGGCGTCGCATTGGAGGGAGCGGCCCCCGCTACCTGACGAAGCCCTCAGGGTCGTGAAGATTCCCGGGGCTTCCTCCTTTGGGCCACGTCCGAAGTGGTCCTTGCGAATTGGGGCGAAGGGCGCTGCGCGCACTCCGCCGCTTCGTGCGGCATCGGCGCTCGGTAAGAAACCCTGGGTGGCTCGAACGGTGACCGATGACACTTTTTGGAAGCCACAACGGCCCGGTCCAAACAAATCCTAGCCGGAGCCTACCGCTCCCTCAGATCGCGGTGACTCACGCGGCCGCCAATGAGGGATCTCGTAGATCACACGATCCGGGGTGGGACGCGTGCTCGTGACCTCTGCATCGCTGCGCTGGGCCACCATCGCGGATGCGAACTTGACGAAGCCTAGGGCGGTGTAACGGCACTCCTCGGGAAACTCGAGCGCGTCTTCGACAAGGATCTGCAGCGGTCGGGTTTGGTCCGGGAGCACGACGCTCCAGCGTGTAAAGTTGTACATGGCACCGGAAATGGTCACGATGAGCTTGCCAACGCGCACACCCCAGCGCTCCGGGCTCGCTTCGAGCTGACTGTAGACACCGGAGCCCCTGATGCGTTCGGCGGCGCGCCACCCACGTTGGACCAGGTACTCCTCCGCATTGCCGCGCGCCTCCTTCTCGACGAGAAGTTGCACGAAGACCCGGTAGACGTCGATTGGGTACCATGTCGCGGGGTTCACCTTTTCCTCGAGGACGCGGGAAGCGTCCGCGGAGAATCGGACCTCCAGCTCCCGGCGCGAGACCTGCCCAGCGTTGAAGAGGCGCTGCACGTCGTCCCAAGCGGATTGGAAGGCCGCTCCCTTGATCGACGGAGTTGCCATGGTCTCCACGTCTACGCTCTGGGTTCAAGGAGCGGTTCGGCGCCGAGCAGCGCCGACTTGAGCCCAGCATGGCGTGGAGACCGGGCGTGGGCATGGTGCCGTCCCGGTCCTCTCGCCTCCGAAAACCTGGTTCAGACGAAAAACGCTGAAGCGTTTTGGGCTTATCGGCGGTTATGCAGCCGAGGGGGAGCGGTGCGTAGTGGTCGAGAACGACCCGGCTCGCCCCGGACGTAGCACCTTTCGCTATCACCTAGAACTCGGAGTCAGCCGTCGGCCCGGACTTCCTCGTCTTGGGCCAGCGAGAGCCACGACCGCCCCCTCCCCTCCCTATTCCCTTGGCTTCCTCTCTTCGGCACGCATGGCACCCCTCCCACCCCTCTCCCTCTAGATCGTACGGCTGTTCAGCCGCAGCTGAGACCTCGCGGATCAATCAGGACTTAGGCGGCAACAATGACAAGGACGACGGTCGCTCCGACCTGATCCTGCGTCACGCTCAAACCGAAGAGCATCTGATCACTCATGGCTCATGCCGCCCCCCTCGGCCCGTCTCGACTTGCCTCTTCACAGGACGGCAATTTGCACATCGCAATGAACGCGACGAAAACGACGAGCCAGAAGGCGAGCCGCAGGAGCGGCAGGGGGCAAGGATCAAAAAACCGGTGATCGTCACGCCACGAGCGTTTCACGAAGCAGCTGGAGGAGTTCCGTCCAGTGCCGCTCCGCGGCTCCGTGATGGTAGGCCGGGTGATCGGGGATCGCGAAGCCGTGACGCGCGCCGACGTAGGTCTCGATCCGGTGTCGGACCCCCGCGTTGGAGAGGCTCTCTTCCAGGAGGATCCGCTGCTCCTCGGGGAAGGAAGCGTCGTTCTCAGCGCCGGCGACGTAGACGCGCGCGCGAGTCTCGGGCGCCAACAGGTGCGGACTCTGTGGATGGTCAGTGGCGAGTCGCCCACCATGAAACGACGCCGCCACGGCCACCCGGTCGGGGTACGCCCCCGCCGCCGTCAGCGCCATACCGCCGCCCATGCAGTAACCCACGCAACCGAGCTTCGGGCCCCTCACGTCGGGTTGCACGTCGAGAAACGACAGGAAGGCAGCAGTGTCGTCGCGGGCCTTGGTGAAGCTCGTGCTGGAAAGGAACTTGGCAAATCGCTTCCGCCGCTCCGGGTCGGAGAAGAGCGTGGCCGGGTCGACCGGTTCGTAGGGACCGGCGCGATAGTACAGGTCGGGCAACAGAACGATATAGCCGTGGGAAGCCAGCCGCTCCGCCATCTCGAGCAAGGTTGGACGGATGCCCGGAGCGTCCATGAAGAAGATCACCGCGGGCCAGGCTCCTGCATCGTTGGGCCGAAATACGAAGGTGGGGCAGACACCATCGTGCGTCTCAATCGCGACCGATCTCCGGCTCACCGAAATCCCTCCTCCGAAGCGAGGCTCGTGGACGGGTGACCCGTGGGTCACCGATACCGCTCGACGCTCGGTGGCCCCGCTTGGCCAGATGGATCTGGCACGACGCCGCGGCCACTCGCTACGGCGTTTGGTTGCTCAGGACGATCGTCCCGCTCGACGCGAACATGCCTCCGACGCCGTGCGCGACCGAGATCCGAGCCTCCGGCACCTGGGCGGGCGCCGTGCCACGGAGTTGCCGCACGCTCTCCTGTAAGGCGTACATCCCATACATTCCAGAGTGCATGTAGGAAAGCCCTCCGCCATTCGTGTTGAGGGGGAGGCGGCCGCCAGGCGCCGTGTGGCGCTCCCAGATGAAGCGAGCGGCTTCCCCGCGCCCACAAAAGCCCAGGTCTTCCAGGCCATAAAGGGGCAAGTGCGCGAAGGCATCGTAGATCATCAAGTGATCCACGTCGGACGGCGTGATGCCCGCCTCGGCGAACGCCTTCTTCCCCGACACGCGGAACGCCTTGCTGGTCGTGAAGTCTTCCATCTGGCTCACCATCGGCGTCTCGACGCTCTCGCCGGTGCCGAGGACGTAGACAGGCTTGCGCGGGAAGTCCCGCGCTCGTTCCGCCGTCGCCAGAATGAGCGCACCGCCACCATCCGTGACGAGACAGCACATCAGCTTGCGGAACGGGTATGCGATCATCCGGGAATCGAGGACGTCGCGAAGCGTGAGAGGATCGCGGTGGGAAGCACGCGGATTGCGCGCGGCCCATTCGCGCTGGACCACCGCGACCATCGCGAGCTGCTCTTCAGTCACGCCGAACGTCTTCATGTAGCGCAGCGCCGGGATCGTAAAGAGCGTCGCCGGCCCCATTGGGCCGAACGGCTGCTCGAACTGCGCGGCGAGCCCGCCTTCTCCTCGTAGTACCGGGCGTCCCACGTGAGACCGGCCGCTTTCGCCGTGCGTTACGAGCACCGTCGTGCACAACCCCTCACGAATCGCCGCCGCGGCGTGCCGGACGTGTAGCATGAACGAGCAGCCGCCGACGCTCGTACCGTCTACGTAGGTCGGCGTGATTCCCAGGTGATGAGCGATGGCGACCGGCGACTCGCCCGCGGTCGCCACGCCGTCGATGTCGCCCGGCCCGAGCGCGGCGTCCTCCAACGCGTTGTGCGCTGCATCGCAGTGCAGCTCGAGCTGCGAGGTATGCGGGATCTCGCCGAGCTCCGTGGTCTCCGCGGCGCCTACGATCGCCACGCTTCCGGGTTTCATCGCGACGTTCCGACCGGCTGGAACTGCGGTAGCGCGATGTCGTCGGAGAGCTGCGTGAATACCACCTCGAGGGGCATGTCCAGCACCAGGACCTCGGGAGTCTGAGGACAATTCACGATGTTCGTCATCATGCGTGGCCCCTCCTCGAGTTCGACCACCGCGATCGAGTACGGCGGCTCGAAGCCCGGCGCTGGCCGGTGATGGATCACATAGCTGTAGAGGAAGCCGCGTCCGCTCGCGCGAAACCAGCGGACCTTGCGGCCGGCGCACTTCGGACAGAACGGCCGCGGTGGGAAGTAGACGTGCGCGCAGGCCTCGCAGCGTTGGAGGCGCAGCTCGCCAGCTCGCGTTCCGTCCCAGAACGGCTGCGTCTCGGGAGTGGGCCGAGGCACGTAGCGCGAGCGATCATCGGTCACGAAACGCTCCTATGAAACCCACGCAGGTGGTCTGAGACACGGCACCCATCCCCGCACGGGTCTCCGGTCAATAACCGCTCACCCGCGCGAAACGATCGCGGTGGTAGGAGCCGTCTCCGAGGGTCAGCTCAGCCACTCGAGCACGCTTGAGGAAGAGCCCGATCTCCTCCTCGTCGGTCATTCCGATGCCGCCGTGCATCTGGATCGCTTCGCGCGTCACGAGTCCGGCCGTATCCGACGTGCGTGCCTTGGCCGCGCTCGCGAGTCGCGGCAGGTCGGCGCGTCCCTCGTCGACGGCCCGGAGCGCCTCGAGCACGATCGAGCGCGAGAGCTCCACCTCGCAGTACATCTGCACGGCGCGGTGCTTCAACGCCTGGAAGCTTCCGATCGGCACACCGAACTGCACGCGCGTCTTTAGGTATCGGAGCGTTCGTTCGAAGGCTTCCGCCAGGCATCCGAAGAGCTGCGCCGAGAGCGCCACGGCACCGCGGTCGAAGACGAGGTCGAGGAGGTCCGCCCCCTGGTCCACCACGCCGAGCACGGCGGACGCGGGCACCATGACGCCCTCGAGGCGGACCGTCGCGGCATTCCGGCTGTCCACCATGATGGTGCGCTCGACCGAGAGCCCTCTGGCGGTCGCCGGCACCATCAGCACGGTCAGCCCGCCGCGGTCTCCCGGTGTGCCGGACGTCCGCGCGACCACGACCAGATAGTCCGCGACGTGGCCATCGAGAACGAAGGTCTTGCTCCCATCGAGGCGGATGCCGTCGCCGCTCCCCACGGCGCGGGTCGACACCGCGTAGGGAGCGAATCGGCCGTACTCCTGGTGCGCGAGCGCCAGGATCGTGTCGCCCGAGCAGACGCCCGGCAGGATCTTGCGCTTCAGGTCTTCGCTTCCGCCGAGAAGGAGGGCGCTGCTCCCGAGGACCACGGTCGAGAGGAAGGGCTCCGGCACGAGCGTGCGGCCGCACTCTTCCAGAACGATACCTAGCTCTGCATAGCCGAGACCGCTTCCGCCGTACTCCTCGGGCAAGACGACTCCCGTCCAGCCGAGCTCGGCCATGCGCGTCCAGAGCGAGCGAGAGAAGCCGATGGGATCGCCGCGATCGCGCAGCTCCCGAAGGTGCGCCACCGGAGCATGCGCGCTTACGAAGTCCCGGGCGGTTGCCCGAAGCACTTCCTGCTCGTCGCTCATGATCGTCTCCGCGTCAGTCGGGAAGCGCGAGCACACGCTTCGCAACGACGTTCATCTGCACCTCGGAGGTGCCGCCCACAAGTGTGGCGCTCTTCGACCGCAGCCACTCGCGCACCGCGGCGCGCTCGAAGGGAGAGAAGGCATCGCCCTCCCAGCCCAGGCCCTGCGCTCCGAGTATCGCGATCACGAGCTCGCTCGAGCGCTTGCTCATCTCGCTCGCGTAGAGCTTCAGCACGGACACCGCGTGGCCCGGCCCTTGGGAGCTGCGAGCCGCTTCGGCGCTGCGCCGGCGCGCGGCGTCGAAGCAGAGCCGGTCCATCTCGAGCTGGGCCACCCGGTCGCGCAAGATCGGATCTGCGATCTGCCCGCCCACCTCGCCGAGGTACGACCGCGCGAGCGCCGAAAGGCTTGGTCCCGCCTCGCGGACGGCGACGCCGCTCGCGAGCATCGTCCGCTCGTGCTGGAGCAAGCGCTTCGCGATCGTCCAACCTCCATTCTCCTTCCCGATCAGGTTCCGCGCCTTGGCACGAACGTTCTCGAAGAAGACCTCGCAGAAGGGCGAGGCGCCCGAGATGAGACGGATCGGTCGGATGGTGACGCCCGGCGCCCTCAGGTCGAAGAGCAGGAAACTGATGCCCTCGTGCTTTGGTGCCGTCGGATCGGTGCGCACGAGGCAGAAGATCCAGTCGGCGCTCTGCGCGCCGGACGTCCAGATCTTCTGCCCGTTGATGACGTAGTCTTCTCCGTCACGGACCGCGCGCGTCTGGAGGCTCGCGAGATCCGACCCTGCGCCGGGCTCGCTGTACCCCTGGCACCATTGGATCTCGCCCCTTGCGATCGGCGGAAGGTGCTCGCGCTTCTGCGCTGGGGTCCCGTGCTCGAGCAGCATGGGGCCGAGCATCGAGACGCCGAAGCCCGAGCTCGCCGGTTCCGCACCGATCCGGCGCAGCTCCTCCGCCACTACGCGCGCCTCGGTCGCGCCCAGCCCGCCGCCCCCGTACTCCGTGGGCCACGCGGGACAGACGAATCCGCGATCTCCCATGCGCCGCCGCCACAGCACGAGGTCGCTGGGGAGCGGCGCCCTCCGCGGCGAGCCGTCGACGGGCTCGCGGCACGAAGCGGGACAGTTCTCCTCGAGCCACGCGCGCACTTCGCTCCGAAAGGCTTCCAAGGACATGGCTTCGTCTCCCTGTTCAGGAGGCCCGGGACGTCCGGTCGGCTGCGCTTCCGTCCTCCATGGTCGTGCGCTCCATCTGCTCGAGCACGCGGGTGTCCTCCCAGACGGGGATCCCCTGCGCAGCGTAGAGCTCGCGGCTCCGCGGCGTCACGGCACCGACGCGCACCAGCGCCGGCATCATGAGATCCTTGAAGGAGTGGATGTGCCCCGGAGGAAGCTCACTTCTCACCATACCCGCGACCCCAGCCTCGACCAGACCCTTGATGAGGTCCGCGACCTCGATTCCGCTGTTCTCGCACACCTTCACGAAGCCCGGATCCGGTTTGCGGGGTCCCTGGCCGTCCACGCCCCCCTGCGCGTCGACCATCTCCTTCACCACCTGGAAAGCAAACTGGGCGACGTCTTCGCGGTCGTCCGGATGGAGTGCGGCGATCGTCTCTTGGACGTAGACGTGGCCAAAGGTCACGTGACGCGACTCGTCCTGGAGGACGTACTTCACGAGCTCTCGTAGCAGGGGGCAGGTGGTCTGACGCCTCATGTTGGTGAATGCGGCGAGGGCCAAGCCCTCGACGACCATGTTCATGCCGATCAGGATCTTGACGTAGTGGTCCGCTCGCAGGGTCGTGTCGATCACGCTCTTCAGCCAGGGCGAGATCGGGTAGACGAGTGCGAGCTTGCGGATGTAGCGCTCGTAGACCTCGACGTGACGCGCCTCGTCCATCGTCTGCGTCGCGCCGTAGAGCTTTGCCTCGTAGTCGGGCACCGCGTGAGTCAGTGTTGCGGCGGTCATGAGGGCACCCTGCTCGCCGTGCAGGAATTGCGAGAGGAGCTGCGCCGTGGCGTGGGCGACGAAGGTCTCGCGCTGGGTCGCTGACAGCCGCTGGATGAAGGGGACCTTGAGGAAGATGAAGCGATCCTCGCCCATGATCGGCTTCGACGGATCGACTTCGATGCTCCAATCGAGCTTCTCTTCCGCGTCCCACTGCGTCTGCTTCGCCCTCGAGTAGAGCGCCCGCAGCTTCTCGATCTCGATCGCGTAGTCGAACTGCCAGGCAACCTCCATCGGGGTCTGATAGGACTCGAGACCCTGTCCGGCGTCGGGCATCGCGCGCTCTTGCAAGGTCATCGGATTTCCTCCTGAATCAGGTAGCGAAAAATCATGTCGGTCAACGCCTCGAGAACGCGCTCGGGGTCGGCCTCCGGCAGGCGATTGACGAGGACCTCGGTCGCCGCTCCCCGAGTCGCGTGTCGAATCAAGAGGGCAGCGGCGAACGGATCGACGTCCTGACGCATCGTGCCTCGCTCCTGCCCGTAGGCGATCAGGTCACGAACCCGTTCGGTGATGACATGATCCACCCGCGCGAGACGGGATCGGACCTCGGGATCGCGCTCGCGAAGGGCGAGGAGAAGGAGCGTGAGACCTCCGTCCTCGCGCAACGAGCGGTAGCGCGAGGCGAGGTAGCCGCGGATCGCACGGCGCAGATCGGAGCCGCTCGCGCGCACGTCGTCGAAGTCCGCGCGTCCGCGGGCGAGCTCCCGGTCGCTCCATTCGTCGATCAGCGCGAGCAGCAGCGCGCGCTTGTCTGGGAAGTGGTGGTAAAGGGTGCCGACGCCGACACCCGCCCGCTGGGCGACGTCGGCCATGCTGGTCGGGTCGTAGCCCCGCTTCGAGAAGAGCAGCTCCGCGGCCCGCAGCACACGCTGGCGTGTGACGATACCACGCGCCTGCGGACGCCCTCCTCGAAGCGGGGCGGGTTCGCGACGGCTTGCCTTGAGCATCCTTCCAAGATACGCACACGAAAAGCCGAATACAACGTCTATTAAGACATACAAATAGTAACAATTTCAAATATTTATATTGTCTTTCGACGACGCATCATTCGACGAATACGAGGAGTCGCGCGGACCGCAGAAGGCGCGGAGGGGGTGGTGAACGATCTCGGCGGCGCGACGCAGGGCGCGGGTCGCGTGGCCGACCACGTGGTGAGCGAGATTCATGCGAGCGGCGGCTACGGCCGCGGCGAGCCACGACAGCGTGGCAGCCGTCGAGGCGGGCGGAGAATCTTCCGGACCACGCTCGACACCTTCGGCGGCTGCGCCGGACGCTCCCGTCCCCTGAATAAGAGGCGTCGTCGTGCCGCCGGAATCGCCTTCCAACGGAGCCGGCACCGAGGGAATTCGTCGCGCAGCGAGTGACGATCGGGGCCCGAGCCCAGGAGACTCAGAGATGCTTGGCGAAGAAGCCGAGCATGCGACGCCAGGAATCTTCCGACGCGTCTTCGTCGTATGCGGCGTGCATGGGTAGCCGGCGCATGATCGCGGCGATCGCGCCGCCGCCGAGATCGTTCATGTACGAGTGGCCAACGCCGGGGTAGACCTTCACGTCGTGCGGCACGTCGAGCTCCGAGAGATGCTCCTCGAGGCGACGCGCGTGCGAGCGGAGCGGCGCGTCGAGCTCGCCGTAGCCGGCGACGACGGGACAGATCTTGCGCAGCGATTCGGCTCTCCTCGGCACCTGCCCGTAGTACGGCGCGCACACCTGCAGCCCGCCGCGAGCGGCCCACGTCAGGGCAAAGCCGCCGCCCATGCAGAAGCCGGTGACGCCGATCCGATCTGCGGCGATCTCCGGACGCGCGGCCAGGAACGCGCGCGTCTGATCGAGGCGCTCGAATGCGGGACCCTCACCGCGGCTCATGTCGCGCACGGTGCGAGCGACGCAGAGCGGTGGCGCGCCGGCCCCGTCGAAGAGCGCTGGCGCCAGCGCGGCGTAACCGGAATCCGCGAAGCGTCGCGCGATTCGCCGGATGTCCGGCGAGAAGCCGAAGATGTCGTGGATGGCGATGACGGCGGGCCAGCCGCCCGCCGGCGTGGGCTTCTCCGGGAGCGCCAGCAGTGCGCGCATCGAGCCACCGTCGCGCAATGCAAGGTTCTCGGTCGTCTCGATCGCCATGGCTCCGACCTCCCCTCCGGCCTAACCCCTCCACGCTAGCTGGCTGCATCGCCGAACGTCATCTCCCCGGCAGCCAGGAGCCCGCCAGTTCGATTGATTGGAGCGTCGGCCTGTCACGTCAAAGGTTGCGGTTCGAGCCGCGACCGGCGGCATTACTCGCTCGGACTGCGTCTGCTTGGATCGACGACCGATGCAATCCGCGGCTGCTGCAGTCCCATCCGCGGATTCAGGTTTTGGCGGTCCGAGATCTGAGCTCGCCTTCGAATATGATTCTGTCCGGCGGGATCCGGCGACTCGTGACGCACCATTCCGTTTCCAAACCCCGCGAGGCGGCGCGCTCTATGAAGCCCTGGGCGCGCAAGCGACAGGTCTCTGGAAAATGCGCGGCGTCGCTTACCTCAATCGTAAAGCTCGTGTGGTCTGCATTGGACCCACACCACTTCCAGCTCGTGAAGTTGTAAACAGCGCCCGAAAGGATGACCAGGACTCGCCCGACAAAGTCCTCCAAACCCTTGGAGCGTTGCTCGAACTGTCGGTAGATGCCCAAGGCGGCCAGCTGGTCGGCTGCTTGGCGTCCCCCCTCGATCCAGTACAGAGAGTGGTCGCCTCCAGCTTGCTTATGCGCCAAAAGCTTCAGCACCCGATCGTGAGTGGCAATCGGATACCAGGAACCGGGCAGGATCGCTTGACCGAGCAGTTCTTGATCCTCGGCGGTGAGAAGGGACTCGAGATCAGAGGTGTGGATCTGTCCTTCAGCAATCTGGCGCTTTACCTCTGAGACGATTCCTTGAAAGAGGGACCCCTTGATCCCGTACGTGGATGGAGCTGTCTGCGGTGCGGCAGGTCTCGGCGCTGCGGCCTCGTGGGACACGCCTGCAGCCCTCGGCGCTGAGTTCGAGACCCCACTGTCATCGAGCGGGTGACCCATCCAGAATACGATTTGATCCGGTCGGGTCCGCTTCCACTGCCAACGTGCCCATCTCTTGCATCATTCGGTTCGGGAAACCCTGGGTGGCCCAGCAGGTGGTCTCGGG
>DAIOWK010000034.1:0-18156 GCA_036758525.1 Myxococcota bacterium | reverse complement strand
ATGTCCACCTGTCTGGCTTGCGGCCGACAAAACGAGGAGAGGCACGGTCATGGCGCACTATCACGACGAGTACGATCTCCAGCTTCTTAAGGACATGGCAAAGCTCGCTCCGGAGGAGTTCAAGGCGGGGCTCGCCTTGGACAAGATTGTGGCGAGAGAGGACGGCCACGTTCCTCGCAAGTTCCGTGAGCTCATCGCGCTTGCAGTCGACGCAGTGCGTCTACTGCATTGAGGTTCATGCGAAGAGTGCCAAGAAGGCGGGCGCGACCCGTGAAGAAGTGGCGGAGACGGCACTCCTCGCCGCGGCGCTTCGAGCGGGCGGCGCGGCAGCCCACGGCACACTTGCGCTCAAATTCTTCGATCAAGCCTGATTGCGTACCGTCTACCGGGTCTCGGCGTCGGAGCGTGAACACGCGCAACCGGAGAGCGTGGTCTCTCGGCGCCGCCGCGCTGAGTGTTGAATGGCCGGAACTGGCAGGGGGTGCAGCTGCAGGAACGGCGAGTGTAATTGCGGGGGGGCATCTTAAGCCTCGGCGCCGGTTTCGCAATACGAGGTCTCGCTGCGCGCCAGCGCCAAGGCCTCGCGCGAACGCAATCCGATGATCAAGGGGCGCCGATCAGGACTGCGATCCGTAACTATCCCGCATCCGGGGGAGGCGGGGGCGGCGGCCCGGCGGGCGGCGGCGGCGGCGCAGCTCCCTGAGGAGGCAACGGAGGATTTCCTGCCGGCGGCGGCGGCACTTGGCTGAAGGGTCGCGGCGGTGGTGCTTGACGATAAGCGGGCTGCGCCGCGTAGGACCTCACAGAGCCTCTCGGTACGGGGATCTGGTTCCCCATCGCGTACATGCACTGCATGTAGGCGAAGTCATAGCGGCTCTGAACGTTCTGTCCGACGTTTTGGGCGTGCCCGGCACCCGCCGCCGTTCCGGTGAGGAGGCCAGCACCGGCACCGATTGCGGCGCCAGCACCCGGATTCCCGACTGCAGCACCGATCGCGGCGCCTGCTGCTGCGCCTACTGCCGTTCCGACGACGGCACCCGTGGCGACGGCCGTTGTCCCGGCCGCCGCGGAGGTGGTCCCGGTTTGCCTGCTCGCCCAGTCGCGGCACTGGGCGTCGTCCTGCTGGAACTCAGGGAAGCTCTTCCCGGTTCCAGGAAGAGCCATGACGCTCGGCCCCTGGGGTGCAGTCGCGCAGCCCCCAAAAACGAGTCCAGTTGCGAGCAGGTACGCCGCAGGCCTAGTCCAGCTCATGCTCATTCTCGATTGCCTCCCCACCCCTATTCAGCGCTCGCTGGGACCCTCACCCACTGCTGCGAGCACGTCTCTACCTTGGGGTAATACTCACGCGCACCCGGACAGTAGTACCAATAAGCCCCCACTTCCTGCGGTCCAGGGACTGCCTGCTCTTCAGCCACGGGCGGCGGAGCGTCGTCTCGCTCTACATAAACAGGGGGCGGCGGCGGAAGTTGCGGCTGAACGACGACGGGCGGCGGAACCACCGCAACAGGCGCTGGGAACGCGACAACAGGCGGAGGGTAAAAGCCCCAAGGGGCGAACGGGGGACCCCACCAGGGGCTCACACCCACAGCCACGACGACCCGGGGTCGATGCCAGCCATAATAGCGATTCCACGCCAACGCCGGCGACGCCAGAAGAAGGAGAATAACTACCTGAGAAACCACGCGAATGACTCTATTCATGGCTTACTCCCATCTACATGGGACGGTACGGCCTGTTGGACGGATGACATGAGCCCAATTCTTCGATTGAGGGGAGATAGACCCGTGGGGTAGAGCCACGGAGGCCATTTTTTGACCCCGCGGGTGTGGCTCAAGGGGTACCTGTTTGGTTGGCGGATCTCTTGTGGAGACCGCGAGCCGTCGGTCTCCGGTTCAGCTCGCGGGTTGCGCCTTCCGTCCCGTGTACTCGCAGAACGCCCCAGGGACGACCACCCGGTACCTCGCGTCCTGAAAGCCAACCTCGTTCAGGGCCTGAACGATCGTTTCCGGAGGAACAGACTGCTCCACCGTGTCCCAGTAGTAGTCCATGAGGAGCTTCGCTTCGCGGCTTCGGGTCGAGAGCAGGGTCATTCCCGGAATCACCTTCGCCCAGACGAAGCGTGTCACCTGATGGCCGAGCCGCGAGCGCGGGATATGGCCCTCCAAGATCCAGAGGGTGCCGCCGGGCTTCAGGGCGCGCAGATATTCCTTGAACGTGATCACCAAGTCTGAGACGTGCCGTAAGGCGATTCCCATGGTCACGAAGTCGAAGGTGTTGTCGGCGAAGGGAAGCTTCTCGGCCACCCCCCGTGTAAGCGGCCCATGGAATACCCGCCTCGCCTCGCCGAGCATGCCCGTGCTCGGGTCGACCCCAAAGACCTGCCCCTCCCTCCCCACGAGCTTGGCAGCGCCGCGGGCCACTGCTGCCGTACCGATCGCGACGTCGAGCACCTTCATGCCCTGGCGCAGACCTGCCCGACGCAGCGAAAGGCGGCGATACAGGAGTCCACCATTCAGAAACAAGGCCTCGATCGTGTTGTAGTGCCGCGCGGTCTTGTTGAAGAGGTCGACGACGTACCCACTCCGCTCCTCGTCGTCGTGGTAGTAGGCGGTAAGGGGCAAGTGCGGCGGGACCCGTTCACCGGGAGTCTTCGGTTCCGGAGACGCGCTCATCTCTTCTTGGGCCTCCTCGGCGGAAGTGCCCGATGGTGCCGGGGCGCGCGCTTCCTTTCAAGTCAGCGCAGGAAACGCTCAGGCGGCGCGAACTCCGAAGGGGGCCGTCGAAGCGTCGCAGCCGGTCAAGCTCTACCCGGTCTCTGTGCGATGGAAACCGACCGATGAGGATGCGAGGCGCACCCTCATCGGTCTCGCGTGGGTTGGGATCGCAGCCGGTCCGCTACTGACCGATTTGCCGGCTCACGCCGTTTTCCTGCTGGTTCAGAGTCCTCTGCTCGAGCTTCGTGATGTGGCCGCCGTTTTGGCTTGCCATGGCGCGCTCTTCCTGGCGAATCTGGTGGTCCTCTTGGTGCAGTTTCGCGGCCTGTCCTTTGGAGAGCTCGCCCTCTTTGCGCTCCTGGTGAATTCGCTTGTTCTGGTTTGCGAGACGACCATTCACCTGGGTGCGACGCGGGTGATCCTTCTGCCACTTTGTTGCGCCGAAGCTATTGCCCGCAACGCCGAAGATGAACGCAGTCGTGAGGACGAGAACAAGTGATTTGCGCCAAGTTTGAATCTTGAACATGCCGGTCTCCTTTCAGTGCGTTTGGCGACGTTCGCCTGTGTGGGCACTCGCTCGAACCCCCACCCATGGACCCGGTTGCGCTGCCGGCTCGTGACGCTCTGCAATGTCCTCGATCCGTTTCCGCCGTTCACGCCGACTGGCCTGGGATGCGGCAAGAGAGTGCATCGGCTCTAAGCCACCCGTTCTTGAACAGGGAGTTGCGTACGCGCCGGCCCGTGTAGGCTTGCCCTTTGGGCAGCGAACGCTCACGCTGAGTTCCTTGCGGACTCGCCCGCTGTGCCTGCGGGGCATTGAAATGCGTGGTCGGCCGAGCAACTCATTTCTTCGCGCAGGTCTCCGACGGTTTCTTGCGTAGGAAAGCTTCGCGGGCTCGAGACCGCGCTGAGCGAACTCGCGCTTCTCGGCGTTGAGGGCCCTTCTGCGCAAGTCCGTAGGTATGAAGCGCGAGCGCTTCTCAGCCGGCGCCCACGCCGAGGAAGGGAAAGGCTTGCGAACTCCAAAGGACCCCTTCGGGGACCGGCGAGCCTTGGCCGGCAAGCCTCTCCTCTTCGAGAGGATCCCGCGATCGCGCTATGCGGAATCGACGCTCGCCGCGCGTTCTCCGTCAAGCGGGGCGAGCCCAAGCGCGCGGATCGCCCAGGCAAGGGCGGGCCCGAGCTGCTGAAGCTGGACCTGCCGTACCAGGGGGGCTTGTGGGACAGGAGGGAGGCCGGCGCGCGCCGCGAAGAAGCCGCTTACCCATGCGGCCACCTGCGGTGCATTACACAAGATCTCGTCTGGCTTCGGGCCGCCTTCCGCCCGCAAGCTCGGCAGCCAAAACCCGATATCAAGGAGAGGATTCGAGAGGCAGGCATGGTTCCAATCGACGAGCACTGCGCCTCTTCCACTCAGGAAGAGATTGTCGCTGCGAACATCGAGGTGTACGGGTGCAACGCCGCGCGTCTCCAACCGGTCCTCTTCGGCCACGAGTACCGGCAGCGCCGACTCGAGCCAGTTCTTTGAGACCAAGCCAAGCGCTACAAGGGGTTGCGAATCCTCCGTAACCGACCTCCAGCCCAGGAACCGGCTCCCATGCATTTCGTCGTACCGTCGAAGAGACGCGGTTTGGGAGTGAAGATCGGAAAGCGCCCGCAAAACCGCATCCACCCCCGCATGGGTCCAAGGGGGCGGTCGCCCGGCTTGGCTTAGGTCTTCGAGGACGAGCAGCGGCCCGTCCTCTCCTTCGGCGAAGCCAAGGAGCCGCGGGAGAAAACTCCCGTCCAACCTCTCATACACGAAGCATTCATCTCTCAACCACGCCGCTGTGTCATCGCTGGTCCCCAGCTTGAGAAAGGCACTGCGACCATCGGCGAGCTCGACGATCCAGCGCGCCGCCGGTGTGTATCCCCCGGGAGTCTCGCGAAAGGAGACGACGGGAGAGCCGAGGAGGCGATTCACCTGGCTCGCGATTCGACGACTCACCTCGCGCATCTTGGGTCCTCGCCTTCCGCAACTGCTCGGGGATTATGGCAGGTCGTAAGGGGGACGCGCTCCCGCGACGTCTCAAAGCGATGCTCCCGTCTGGGCGTTTCGGTGTCTTCACGGGCGGGGAGCGCGAAATCGCCGCCCAACCCCGCGGACCCGAGTCCGCAGGAGAGAAGTTGCGCTCGCGAATCTACAATCCCACTTGATGGCATCACCGTGGCTGCGTCGGGCGAGAGTCTCAGATCTTCCTTTTCTTGAAGAGATGCTGTTCGAGGCGGCGTTCTGGCGTCCCTCGCTTACGCGTCCTCGTCTCGAGGTCGGCCTTCTGCGACCGGAGCTCGCAAAGCTGCTCCTGGGGTGGGGTCGGCCCGGGGACACCGCTCTCTTGGCGGTGTCGACCGCCGCACGTTCCCTCGGAGCCGCCTGGTATCGCTTCTGGTCGAAGGACGATCACTCCTATGGGTTCGTCTCCGAGCAGATCCCTGAGCTCGCGATCGGAGTGCGACAGGAGGCAAGACGGCAGGGCATCGGCGGGCTGCTGCTGCGAGCGCTCCTTGACGAGGCAGGTCGCCAAGGGATTGCGCAGGTCAGCCTGAGCGTCGAGCTCGATAACCCGGCACTGAGGCTCTATGAGCGCCTTGGCTTCGAGAAGATGGGAAGAGAAGGCGATGCATGGACAATGGTCGCAAACGCTGCGGGGCCCTCCAGGACGCAATCTTGAGTTTGCCCGGCCGCTCTCCGCGTTCTTCCTCCTGAGCCTTCGCGCGAGAGCGTTGAAGCCGACGGCTCCCCCGCTTGTGGGCATCCCGAGGAGGAGCCAAGAAGGATCGCTCTGGTGATTGCCCTGCCTGATGTGCGACGCTCTAGCGCGTGGGTCGGGGGATGATCGGCGCCGCGGCCGAGACCGACTTACCACGCGGAGCGCCCGCCGGCCGGCGCGTGCAGAGAGGAGTGAACCCTTGCGCATCCTTCGAATTCTTGGGCTATTGCTCGCGGGGCTCGTCGGTCTGCTCGTCGTGGTCGCGTTTGCTGCCCGCTTCCACGACGGCCCCGTGGGTCTTTTTCCGGGAGGACCGCTTCAAGCCGGGCCCATCGAGGCAGGGCCCGTCGCCGACTGGAACTTCGCGCAGCCTGAAAACACGATCGAGCTCCAGCTCCTCTCCCAGCAGCGCTCGCGCACCACCTGGATTCTTGTCCATGACGGCGCGGCATTCATTCCGTGTGCGATTGGATTCCCCCCCGGTAAGACGTGGCACGAGTACGCAGTGCAGGACGGTCGTGCGGTTCTCCGCATCGGTGGCCGGCGCTATCCGGTGACACTCGAGCGGGTCGAAGATCCTGCACTCTCGGCAGCCCTCGCAGAGATTGTGAAGGAAAAGTATGGTCGCTCACCTCGAAGCGACGCAGGCGTCTGGTATTTCCGGGTGACATCACGCGCTGCGTAAATGCAGGAGCGCGCAAGCCGGCGCAAGAAGGCTCGCTCCATATTCTCGCCGCCGCGGTTGCCGCCCAGGGCTCTTGGGCCTAGCGGAACACGGCCCTCCCGGGCATGCCGCAGGACTCGGGATCTCCCGACTCGAGGCCTCGGCGGAGCGCCGCGACGCGGTCCGCGGAGGATCCATGGGTCCACGACTCTGGTTGCACATGACCTGTCGCCATACGCTGGAGAGCGTCGTCTCCGACGGCCGCTGCGGCGCGCAGCCCGTCCTCGACATCGCCCGGCTCAAGCAGACCCTTGCGACCGCCTCGATTGCCCCAGACGCCCGCAAAACAGTCTGCCTGAAGCTCGGTTTCGATGGAGGAATCGCGGCTCTGCCTCCCCTCCGGCATGAGACCGAGGAGGTTCTGCACGTGGTGGCCGACTTCATGTGCGATCACGTAAGCCCGGGCGAAATCCCCCGAGGCGCCGAAGCCCTGGGAGAGCTCTCGGAAGAAGGAGAGGTCGAGGTAGACCTTCGCGTCCTGCGGACAGTAGAAGGGGCCGACCGCGGCTGAGGTGAATCCGCAGCCCGAGCTCACTTCTCCGTCGAAAAGCACAAGTTTTGGGAGTGTGTAGGACTGCCCGTGCTCTTGGAAGATGTGCGTCCAAGTATCTTCGGTGTCGCCGAGGACGATGCGAACGAATTTCTTGTCAGGGTCTTCGACGCCGGTCGGTCCACCGCTCGGGGCGGCGCTCGGGGTCGCAGGACCAAGCGCCGTCGTATCCGAGTCGGAGGCCGAGACGAGGAGCTGCAGAATCTTGACCGGGCTGTTGCCCGTGAGGAGTCCCAGCAGGATTGCAACCATGACCACCCCGAGGCCTCCGCCGACGACGTGACGACCGCCGAAACCGCCGCCTCCCCGCTCGTCTTCGACCTGATCGCTCTCGGGACGGTCCTCCAATCGCATGATCTACCCCTCTCGAATCGAAAGTCCGGGTGATCTGTTCGCCTCACGACCGAATCGCCACCCAGAGGATAGTCGCTTCCATAGGTGTTGAAATCGGGTCGAAGTGCAAAGCTAAGCCGAGGGGAGGGGGCCTCTGGAACGCGGCCGGGAGCGCTCCGCCGGGTATCCTGGTAGGGAACTTCATAGGAGCCGGGATCGGCGCTCGGACGGGGAGGGTGCGGTGGCGACATTCGAGAGAAGCGGCGTGACCATCCACTACGTCGTGGAAGGGCGTGGTCCTGCCATAACCCTTGTCCACGGATTCGCCAGCAGCCTTCACGGGAACTGGCGGGCGCCCGGGATCATCGAAGCGCTCGTGTCTGCGGGACGGCAGGTCGTGGCCCTCGACTGCCGCGGCCACGGCAAAAGCAGCAAGCCCCACGATCCCCAGTCCTATGCAGGGGCTGCGATGACGGAGGATGTGATTGCGCTTCTGGATCACCTCGCCCTCGCTCAGGTTGATCTCATGGGTTATTCGATGGGCGGCTGGATCGCTGCCTCTCTGCTCGTGAACCATCCGGGGCGTTTTCGGAGTGTGATCCTTTCGGGTGTAGGAGATGGACTCTTGGTGGGAGGTCTCCCTCGTGCGCGTTCGGAAGCCATCGCGAACGCGCTTGACGCGAGAGACGCGAGCGCAGCCTCTGGAGCCTCGGCCCGTGCGTTTCGGGCCTTTGCCGAGCAGCAGAAGAACGATCTTGCAGCCTTGGCCGCGATGCAGCGCGCGACGCGCCATGAAATGGATCCAGCAAGACTGGCCCGAGTGGACAAACCTGTGATGGTCCTGATCGGGGAGGGCGATACGCTTGTGGGAGGAGCGGACAAGCTGGCCGCCACGATCCCCGGCGCCCGGTACGTGAAGGTTCCAGGCGATCACCTTTCCGCGGTTGTGGCCCCTGAGTTTAGGCACGCCGTCGAGGCATTCCTCGCGGAGCACTCTCCAGTTTTCGGGGGGCGAAGTCGCCCCTGAAAGATCGCGAGAGCCCATCGTCCGGCGGCTCTATGTGGTTGGCGGCGTACCGGCGGCAGGGCGTCGGCCGCAAGGCCGCACGCTCCTGGATGCGTGATTCTCGATGCCCCTCAGAGCTTTCTGGAACTTCGCCTGCGCGCGGGCCGCGCCGGCGCGGCTGCGTTTTTCGAAGCGCTTGGCTTCGAAGCCACGACCCCCTTTGCGCAAGCCACGCACCGGCTCCTGCTCCCCTAGCGGCAAGACGCCGAGGTGTCATCTACCTTCGCTCTGCAGCCCGTGTTGAAGTTCGCGTCGGAGGTGAAGCGCTCGGCATCCACCTCTCTGGTTGGCTGCGGAGCACAGCGTTCGGTCGCGCGAAGAGGAGACCGTATTGTGCCCACGGTTCGCTTTGTTGGCCACACGGTGGAATGCCTGCACGGAGCGAATCTCCGAATGGTTTTGCTGCGGGCGCGACTTCCTCTCTACAACAGCGTCGCTCGAGCGCTCAACTGCCGCGGCTACGGCACCTGCGGGACCTGTGCGGTTCGGATCGAAGGCAAGGTGTCGGACCTCACCACAGCGGAACGCATGCGCCTCGAGTTTCCTCCTCACGAGCGCGAGGCTGGACTGCGTCTCGCCTGTCAGTGCCAGGTGCTTGGGGATCTTGTTGTGACGAAATACCGAGGGGTATGGGGAACGGGCGGAGAGCCCGCCGACCCTCCGCCGGGTCGCACGGGATGAGGGTTTCCCCAGGCATATTTCGCGCCGCATGCGATTTCCCGGTCTGGTTTGAGGACCTTTGAAGATCCGGCCGCATGGATTGCGAAAGCGGACCTCCGACAGGACGACGGGACCTACGGGAAGCCAGCCCCGGGCACGTCCACACGTACGATCTCGATGCGGCTCCTTCGATTCGCGCGGCAGCGCGCGGGATGCGTATCCTCAGCCGTGCAGATGAAGAGCGTGCGCTGATCTTCGCCGCCCAGCATGCAGGCGATGGCTTGCGTTGCCACAGGGATGCGCTCGCTTACCTCGCCGCCTTCATGAACACGCAGCACCGCGCCACTAATTGGCGAGGCGACCCAGATCGCTTCTTCGGCGTCGAGGCAGATCCCGTCAGGCACCGCCTTCTCGAGCTTCGCCCAGACACGCCGATTCGAGAGTGAGCCGTCTTCCGCGAGGTCGAAGGCTGTGAGGCGCGCTCCAAATGACTCGCCCACGATCAGCGTCTTCCCGTCCGGCGTAATCACCGTGCCGTTCGGGAACGCGAGATCGCCTGCTGCGACGCGTGCGTGACCGTCGGGCTCCACGAGCACGATCTCGGCCTTTCGGTAGTCGGGCTTCTCCGCATGGATGTCAAAGCCAAAGTTTCCGATATAGGCCCGGCCCTTTGAGTCCACCACCATGTCGTTGCAGTGATAGGTCGCAAGCGATGAAAGATCGGCCATCTGATGCAGGCCGTCGGGATCGAGGCGCAGGAGACGACGGTCCTCCATCGAGACCACGAGGAGGCGCCCATCGGGAAGCCAGCCGAGCCCGGAGGGCAGGGCCGGCACTTCTGCCACGGTTTCCACGCGGCCGTCGAGATCCAGAGTGCAGACCTTGGCGTCTTGCATGTCCGAGAAGAAGAGCTTGCCGTCGTGCCAGCGGGGACCTTCGGCGAACGCCAGACCGTCGAGCAGGACCGTGGGGGTCTTCATGATCTGGCATCGTCAATGAATAGCGAGGGGGGTGTCAAGGGTGGGCCGCGCAGAAGACGCCCGGCTCTCGGGGCAGCCTGGCTCCTTCGACCTGCCGGAGGGCACGTCTCGGCTGCCCGAGCGGCACGAGACGCGGCCAACCACCTGAAACCGGGTGGTTTCCGGGGCCCGAGGCTCCCCTCGTGCGCACCTGCGGGGCTTGGAGATCCGCGCGGAGTCACTCCCCTCCAGGTTCGGCGCGAAGTGTGGAGCCTTCCGCGGTAAGCCTCGCGCCCGGTTCCGCCGATAAAGCCGCCACACCCGTCCGAGTCTCGCGCCCGGGGGTGGTCTTTCTCGGCGGGGGGCAGGCATGCTGGTATCGATCATCCCTCTTATCGGCACGGCGGCGGGCATCTATGTCTGCATCAAAGAGGTAGAGCGAGGGGACGATTCCCACCCCTACATCGCGATGCTGTTGATTCTTGTCTCCACCATCCTCTCGACTGTTGCCTATCACTCCGGCATGTAGACCGCATCGCACGTTGAGCGAGTGAGATCGAGGGGAGAGCGAAGCGCTCTCTTTCTTGAAACCCTCTCTCCTCACCGCTTGCTCCCGTACTCGCGATCCTTCCGCGCAGAGCCTCGGGTCCAATTTCGCCCCCTCTAGCGGCGACGTTTGATCGCGATAGCGTCGCGGCATGAAGAGGTTCGAGGAGTGGGTCGCTCTCCTTCAGCGCACCTATGATGCGTTTAACCGGCGCCAGATCGACGAAGTTCTATCTATGCTCGCCCCCGACGTCAGCTGGCCCAACCTTCTCGAACGGAAGTATCTCCGTGGGCACCGAGCCGTCCGGGAGTACTGGGAACACCAGTTCCAGCTCATCGACTCTCAGGTAGAACCGACCGACTTTACCGCCCATGGCGGCATGATCATCGTCGACGTACGCCAAGTTGTGCGCGACCTCGGCACCCGTCAGGTTCGGGAGCAGCACGTCGCCCACGCGTACACGTTCCGCGGCGATCTGATCGCTGGAATGCAAGTCTATGAGACTCTCGAGGAAGCGCTCGCGACGCTACGGCGTGAACGCAGTCCCGCGTGAGGAACGATCGAGCGTTGTCACGTGAGGGGATCGCTCAGGGCAGCCCGCGTAGGGAGCATATGGGATGACGGGATCCGTCGAGTTTTTCTTCGACTATGGGAGCCCCTTCAGTTACCTGGCCGACACGCAGATGGCAGATCTGGAGAAGAGCACGGGGACAACGGTCGTGTACCGACCGATGCTCCTAGGCGGAGTGTTGAAGGCGACCGGCAATGCCTCGCCGATGGCGGTCCCGGCCAAGGGGGCGTACATGGGCCTCGAATTGAGACGTTGGGCGGAGCGCTACGGCGTTCCGTTTCGCGCAAATCTCTTTCCTTTTCGCTCCAACACCTTGCGGCTTATGCGAGGAGCGTTTGCGAGCCAGAGATTGGGTGTCTTTTGCGCATATCATCGCAGCGTTTTTCCGGCGGTCTGGGGGGAACCACTCGATCTCGGAGACGAAGCTGTATTCCGCAGGCTATTGGAGCGTGCAGCCATCGATCCGCAGAGACTACTCGATGCAATCGAAGCCCAAGACACGAAAGACGAGCTGCGGCGAAGCACCGAAGAGGCCGTCCGGCGCGGGGTTTTCGGTGCGCCGACGTTCTTCGTGGGCGACGAGATGTTCTGGGGCAATGACCGCTTGACGTTTGTCGAGCAGGCGCTGCGTCGCGTCTGAGGAGGCAGGGTGAGCAGACAAGACAGGAAGGGCGTCGCTGCGGTGATCGGGGTAGGCGCGGGTCTCGGAACCGCGCTGGCCCAACGCTTTGCGGGCGAATACGCTGTGGCGCTGGTCGCTCGCGACGGGAGTAAGCTGAAAGAGCTGGCTGGGAAACTGGACGCAGCGGGCGGGCGCACGCTTGCGGTTTCAGCGGATGTGAGCATCGAGGAGGAGATTCACCGCGCCTTCGAGCGAATTCGCGCCGAACTCGGGGAGGTTGATGTGCTGCTCTACAACGCCGCGATGCGGCCCTTTGGGCGGCTCATGGAGACCAAGCCCAGCACGTTCGAGAAGACCTGGCGCGTGAACGCATTCGGCGGCTTCCTCTGCTCGCAGGAAGTGGTACCGGCGATGCTGAGCAAGGGGCGCGGTGCCATCCTCTTCACTGGCGCGACTGCAGGTTCACGCCCCTTCGCAACATCGGCCGCCTTCGGTCCGGCGAAGTTCGCCCTGCGCGGTCTCGCTCAAGTGATGGCCCGTGATCTCGGGCCGCAGGGAATCCACGTAGCGTACGTGAATATAGATGGCGCGATCGACATGCCGTTCATCCGGAATCTGCGTCCGGACTTCAAAAAAGAAGACATGCTCAGTCCGGCGGCGATCGCTGAAAGCTTCTGGCACGTCGCGCACCAGGATCCAAGCGCCTGGACCCAAGAGCTGGACGTGAGACCTTTCAAGGAAAAGTTCTAAAGAGACATTCCTCCGAGATGAAGGGCACCGGGGGACGAATATGGGTTTCGGTGGGGAGTCAAACCCCAAGTGGCTCCGCTCGAGCGGCGCTCGCCCAAAACCCACCGTTGGCAGATGCTGCGCGAATCGAACGCCGTGCGGCAACTGCCTCCCGCCAGCGCGAAATGCCTGGATAGCGGTCTGGACCTGTCTTGACTCCGAGGACCGCGAGCTGCGTGGGCCGCGTGAACCAGGCGAAGTCGGCGTAGGAGGGATTCTTAGCGCGGATCGGGCGAGGCTCCGCATGGGCGCAGCCGAGCGGATGGGGCTCACGGTGGTGCGGTGGCGGGCCTGATCGGGTAGAACGAGAGAGTGCAGATGCCCGCAGCTCTCCCGGACCGCCCCGACCCCTTCGCCCCCGCGACCCTCGGTCCCGTCACGCTCCGCAACCGCTTCGTGAAGGCCGCTACGTTCGAAGGGATGGCGCCGGGCGGCCTCGTGTCGGACGGACTCGTGGCCTTCCACTGCGCCATGGCTGAGGGTGGCGTTGGGCTCACGACGCTCGCTTACTGCGCAGTCTCGGAGGACGGCCAGGGTGCGCCCAACGAGATCGTGGTGCGTGAGGCGGCTCTGCCGGGACTCCAGCGACTCACCGATGCCGTACACCGCGCCGGCGCCGCCGCTGCCATTCAGCTCGGCCACGCCGGACCGGTCTCGGCGGGGACGGGACGCCAGGGCCTCTCGCCGTCGCGGGTCTTCGCGCCGCAGGCGCTGCGCTTTACGAAGGCGGTGACGGAAGCTGATCTCGCGCGGATCACAGGCGACTTCGCGGGCGCGGCGCAGCTCGCGGTGCGCGCGGGCTTCGACGTGGTCGAGCTCCACTTCGGGCACGGCTACTTGGTGAGCGCGTTCCTAAGCCCGAAGCTGAACCGTCGCAAGGACCGCTGGGGCGGAGACCTCGAGAGCCGCGCGCGCCTCGCACGCGACGTCGCAAAGGCCGTGCGCGACGCCGTGGGAACGCGCGCTGCGGTGACGGCGAAGCTCAACATGGCGGATGGCGTTCCGGGCGGTCTTTGGCTCGACGAAAGCGTCGAGGTGGCGCGCCTGCTCGAAGCGGACGGCTCGCTCGACGCGCTCCAGCTCACGGGCGGGAGCTCGTTCCAGAATCCGATGTATCTCTTCCGCGGTGAAGCACCGATCGAAGATATGGCGAAGGCCTTTCCTCCGCCGCTGCGTTTCGGGTTCAAGCTCACGGCCAGCCGCTTTCTCCGAACCTATCCTTTCGAGGAGGCCTTCTTCCTGCCCTACGCACGGCAGTTCCGCGCCGCACTCCGGATGCCGCTCATTCTCCTCGGCGGCATCAACCGGATCGAGACGGTGCGTCGTGCGCTTGATGAGGGCTTTGCGTTCGTGGCCATGGGTCGCGCGCTCTTGCGCGAGCCCGATCTGGTCCAGCGCTGGCGCCACGGCGAGGTGGGGGAGGCGCTTTGCATCCACTGCAATCGCTGCATGCCGACCATCTACCGTGGAACGCACTGCGTGCTGGTGGAGCCCGGTCGGCGTCCCGGGCTCGCACTCGCGAGCACGAGCGGTCCGAAGTAGACACCGCCCATGCGGTCGAGGGCCGCCACGAGAAACCTCTCCTCGCCGAAGAGGAAGGGGCGCCCGTCGACTCCCCGCCTTCCCTTTTGAGGAACTGCTACGTTGAGCTTTGCAGAACTCCTGCCGAAACAGCGTCCAGGCCGTCCATCGGGGTCCAAGGTCATGCTTCCCTGGCAAGGCTGTGGATGAAACCGGAATCGGCGCAAGAGGATCGGCGTGAGAAGCAAGAGCACCGCCGTCGCTTACCTATGGTTGGTGCTCTTCGGGTTTTTCGGTGCCCACAACTTCTACCTTGGCAAATGGATCTGGGGTCTGGTCTATCTCGCGATCGACCTCGCCGGACTCGGGATTGTATTCCGTATTCTTCATCACGTTGCCCAGGATCCTGAAGCGCTGTTTCCCGCCGGCCTAAGCGGCGATCCCTTCGCTTCCGCCGCCGGCCTCGGCTTTCTCGTCATCGACCTCTTCTTGCTATGGGATCTGGTTACGCTCCCGGGGCAGGTTCGCCGCTGTAACGACGGTCTATCGAGCGGAAGATGATCAGTCTCGTGAGAGGCTGAATCAGCGCAGCAAGGACCGGTCAAACTGTTGCTTAGACGGAGCGAGTCATGCGGTAGCCGATGAGATCAAGCCGCGCTCGCCCCCAACGCCAGTCCGGCTCGTCGTGTTGCGTGGCCATCCGGTTGATGAAGCCCTCGGTGGTCCAGCAAAGAGCGTCGGGAAAGGCGCTCGCTTCAGAGATCTCGAGGATGGAGCGGTCTTCGTGCTCGGGATCGAGCTTTGCCTGCCAGCGCCCGAAGTTATAAATGCTTGCGCTAAGCGTGTCGAGGAGCCGAAGGTCACGGCCAAAGAGAAGGTAGCGCGTGTGAGCATTGCTCTCTGCGCCGAGCTGCACGAGCGATGCGGGAAGCCCCCGATCAATTCACCGCTAGCGCCGAGGCTGGGCCAACGCATCGCGGCAGGCGCTCGAGAGATCCGCCTCGTGATCTCGCAAGCAGCGCCCGATCCCTCCGCTGCCGGGCTCCACATCCGCGCAGACCTGTTTGGCGTCTTCGCCACACGCCTGAACGATCTTGCTCGCATGCTCGTGGCCCTGCTGGCTGTGCTCAGCGATCTGCGCGCGGCATGCGTCGGAGAGCTCATCCCCGTGGTCTTTCAGGCACTGTATCCGGGCACCCCCTCCCGGCTTCACATCACCGCACAGTCGCTCCATATCTTCCCTGCAGGCGCTTCCTGCGGGGCGAGCCGCCTCCTGAGCACTGGCTCCGAGGCCGAGGAGCACTCCATACCCCGCCATCGTCGCGAGCAATACGATTCTCGGCAGATCCCGCATGACTCCTCCCCGATTGGTGGTGCGGTGCTTGGGATGGCATCGCACTATGACCTCGACCTCGAGCGTGGGGCCGCCCTCGATCGATCCTCCGCGGCCTCGCCTTTGAGATCCCGGTATCGAACCCCCCTGGCGGCTTCTTGAGCCGACCGCGCTCGAGTAGGATAGGAGACGGATGAGGACCCAGGCCGCCGTCACCGTGCGCGTCGCGCGCCGTTTCGATGCTTCAGCGGAACACGCCTTCGACGCCTGGCTTGCTCCGTGTTCCGAAGATCGCCGGAGAATGGCTTTTCGCGACGGCCACCGGCCGGATGGTGCGGGTCGAGATCGACGCGCGTGTGGGGGGCAGGTTCGTATTCGTCGACCGACGCAACGGCGAGGATGTCGAACACGTCGGCGGGTATCTCGTGATCGATCGGCCGTGCCGCCTGGTCTTCACCTTCTCCGTGCCGAAGTTCTCCTCGGAAACCACTCGAGTGAGCGTTGGGGTCATGCCGACGGAAGTGGGCTGCGAGCTCACCCTGACCCCCGAAGGGGTCCTGGAGGACTATGCGAACCGTACCGCGGAGGGGTGGACGACGATTCTCGGAGGGCTCGCAAACGCATTGAGTGCGAAGGCTTAGTTGACCTCAGGTTCGATGGGAAGGCCGTTCAAGTCGAAGCAACCGACCTTCCCTCTTTTTCCGTTTGGGCTTAAAGGTGAATCGCCCTGGGCCCCTCAGCCGAGGGCCTGCGAAATTTGACGTCGCGGCAGCGAGGGTGCGGCCAGTGCAGGCAACGAGCGAACAGAAATCGGTCAAGAAGCCACGCTCCATCCAGCGCAGTACGGATCGCCACTGGGTGGGCGATGGCTTTCCGGTTCGGACCCTCTTTGCATATCCAAACCTGGGATCGGTCCTGAGCCCGTTTCTCTTGCTCGATTACGCAGGGCCGGTGGCGTTCCCTCCAACGAATCAGCGCCGCGGCGTTGGCGAGCACCCGCATCGTGGGTTCGAAACCGTGACCATCGTCTATGAAGGTGAAGTGGAACACCGGGACTCATCTGGAGGTGGTGGGAAGATTGGTCCGGGCGACGTGCAGTGGATGACCGCCGCTTCCGGTGTGGTCCACGAAGAGTTTCATGGCCGCGATTTCGCCACGCGTGGTGGTTTGTTCGAGATGGTACAGCTATGGGTGAACCTACCCGCCAAGGACAAGGCGGCACCGCCCCGTTACCAGGGGATCTTGAGCCGTCAGATTCCCGTGGCGCGTCTCCCGGCGGATCAGGGATTCGTGCGTGTCATCGCAGGTGAGTTCGCGGGAGCGAAAGGGCCGGCCAAGACCTTCACACCGATGCACGTCTGGGATCTCCGCCTGACGGGCGACCAGCGGACGGAACTCACCGTGCCTCACGGCTACACGACGATACTCGTGGTGCTGAGAGGTGCTGTGCGGGTGAACGGGTCCGAGGCGGTTGGAGCGGCAGACGTGGCTCTCTTCGAGCGCGCAGGCCAGGCCATCGCTATCGACTCTGCGAACGACACGACCGCTCTACTCCTTTCGGGCGAGCCGATCGATGAACCCATCGTCGGGCAAGGACCGTTTGTCATGAATAGAGCAGAAGGGATTCGCCAGGCGATGACGGACTACCAAAGCGGAAAAATGGGCCACCTGTCATAGAGGACAGCGGGGTTTGACAAGTCCCGACTTGCGAGTCCTCCGACACGCCGACGCAGAGTCCTTGCTGAGATGCGCCGAGCCCTGGCTTCTGCAGGCCGAGCCACGCACCAACCTAGTGCTCGGGCTCGCGCACTCGCTACGAGCGGAATCCTCTGCCAACCGGTCCCGTCCGTGGCTACTCTCCATTCACGAGGGCAACTCGGTCATCGGTTGCGCCCTGAGGACGCCACCCGGAGACCTGATCATCACACAGTTGGAACGGCCCGGCGTCGAAGCGCTGATCCACTCGCTCGGCGCGGAGCTGCCTGCGCTCCCGGGGGTAATTGGACCGGACCCAAGCTCGGGCGAGTTCGCAGCTCAATGGTCCAAGCTTCACCAGCTGCCTTCGCAGCTCCGCATGCGCCAGCGGTTCTACGTGCTGCACCAATCGCGCGCGGACCTTCCCGCGACGCCCGGTCGCCTGAGGCGGGCGACATCGTCTGATCTCCCGCTCGTTGCCGAGTGGGTGGCACAGTTTACGGAGCAGGTGGCCACCGGCGACCCCCGCGACCCACAGGAGGCTGCCGAGCGAGCCATCACCCGGGGCCAGCTCTATCTCTGGCAAGGTTTCCGCCCGGTCAGCATGGCGGCATGGACGGGTGCGACGCCGAACGGGAGGCGCGTGGGCTATGTCTTCACTCCGCCCGCCGAAAGGCGACGCGGCTATGCCGCCGCGTGCGTAGCCGCGCTGAGTGGTGCGATCCTCTCCGAGGGAGACCGCTACTGCTGTTTGTACGCGGATCTAGGCAATCCAACATCGAATGCCATCTATGTCCGTGTCGGATACGAGCCGCTCTACGATGCCACGCAGTTTACTCTCGCCCGCTCGCCGCTTGAACAACGGATGTGAGTCCGGTCAGCCCCTGGAAATCCGCAGGCGCTAAGTGTTCGATACCGAAGACGATGGAAGTGCGCCGCAATCTAGAGGAAGGCCTATCCTACCTTCTGGTCCCGTTGTCGGGGTTGAGATTGAAACCGAGCAGAAGTGGAGCGAAGGTAAACTGCGCCGTGTGGGGAGGCGGCCCAAACGGCAGTGCCCATGAAAGACTGGAGAGACGACTCTTGAGACCCGAGACAATCAGCTGCGGTGTATTCGCGTGCATCTTCGGAGGGGCGCTGCTGGGTTCCCTGCTTGGCGACGTTCTGCCCGAGCATCACGTTAGTCCGGATTCTAAGGACGTCGTGAAGCTGGGGATCGGTGTGATCGGGACGATGGCAGCCCTCGTTCTAGGCCTGCTAATCGCGTCGGCAAAGGGTTCGTTTGAGGCGCAGAAGAGCGAAATCACGCAGATGTCTGTCAA
>DAIOWK010000033.1:0-18347 GCA_036758525.1 Myxococcota bacterium | reverse complement strand
GTTTCTTGTGGCGCTGATCCCAGGAGTGATCCTCGGAGCGCGCGCATACCTCTACGTGGTCGACCTCGTGATCCACGGACAAATCAGCGTCGGCGATTTCACGCTGCTCTTCACCTATTTCGCCCAGATCGGATTCTTTGCGGTAGAGATCGGGGCACTCTGGATTCGCGTCCAGGGTTCCGCGCCGGGCTTGCACCGGGTCTTCTTCTTGATGGATCTGCCCGGAGAAAAAGATCCAGCCGATGCACGCCCCCTCCCGAAGGTGGCAGGGAGCGTTCAGCTCGAGGCCGTCGATTTCGACTATGCCGACGGGACGCCGGCTCTGCGAGACGTGTCGCTGGATTTGGCCGTCGGCAAGGTGACGGCACTCGTGGGACCCGCCGGCGCCGGCAAGACAACCCTCGCGTATCTGATTCCCCGCTTCCTGGATCCCACGCGAGGCCGTGTCTTGCTCGACGGCATCGATGTTGCACAGGCGAGCCGCGCGTCACTCCGCGAACAGATCGCGTTCGTATTCCAGGAGACCGTGCTGTTCGACGACACGGTCGAGGAGAACATCCGCATGGGACAGCCGCAGGCCTCCGAGAGCGAGATCCGGCGTGCGGCGCAGATGGCAGGGGCCGACGAATTCATCCGGCGGCTTCCCCAGGGTTATGCCACACGCCTCGGCCGTGCGGGGGGCAAGCTTTCAGTGGGCCAGAAGCAGCGTCTCGCGATCGCCCGTGCCCTCGTGCGGGAGGCTCGGATCCTCATCCTCGACGAGCCGACTTCGGCGCTCGATTCGGAAACCGAGCGGAGAGTGATCGCGGCACTAGGCGAGGCGAGTCGCTCCCGGGCGGTCCTCGTGATCGCGCACCGGCTGTCCACGGTGCGGGCCGCTGACCAAATTGTCTTCATGGAGGCGGGCCGTATCGTCGAGCGCGGCAGCCACGAAGAGCTGATGGATCGCCCGGGCGGGGCCTATCGACGATTCGTCGAGCTCGAAACACGTGGGGCCGCTTGAGAGAGCCGATCCAACAGAAGCGGCCGGCCCCGCGGCGGACGGGGCCGGCCTTTGAGACCGGCGTTTGGGGGATGCTGCCGGCCTACTCTGTTACATCACCAACTCCAGGGAAGGTTTCGGGCGGGCGTGCGGAGCGCTGAGTGACTTGCCTCACCGCACCTTTCGGGGAGAAGCGAAGGCCTGTGAGCGGCATTCCCAGCGGACGCCGCGGCGCCGAGCTGAGCGCGGGCATTCCAAGCCCCACCGCGTCCTGCGCGAATCCGCCCGAAGCGTCCAAGGCGACCCTTCAGCGCGGTGGGCATCTCCGGGGGGCCCTTGGCGCCGCAGGAGGGCACTCCCAGGGTCCGCCCTGGGCCGTCTCCGATCGCGAGGCCGTCATGACTGATCGACGGCGAGGGTCCACATCCAGAGCGTCGCTCATTTCCGTAGAAGAGGGGATGGGTGCGCATCAGGCCCGGGACGACCACGCCCTGATGGCGGCGATGGCCGAGGCGGATCGTTCCGCCCTTGGGGAGCTCTACGATCGCCACGCGCCAAGGCTCCTCGCCATCTGCAATCGCCTCCTCCGGGATCGCAGCGAAGCGGAGGACGTCCTCGTCGAGGTGTTCTGGGAGGTCTGGGAGCGGGCCAGGCGCTACGAGCCGGAGCGCGGGAGTCCTCTCACCTACCTCGCGACGGTGGCGCGCAGCCGTGCCCTGGACCGCCTGCGACGCCGCCGGCACGAAGCCCGGGCTCTGGCGGCGACGCAGAGTTGGGTCGCCCTTGCGCAGGATTCCTCCGGGTCCGCAGAAGCGCGGGGCCCCCTCGCCAATACCCTCGCCCAGGAGCAGCGAAGGCGTGTGCGACTCGCCCTTGACACGCTAGCGCCGACACAGCGACAGGTGGTCGAGCTGTCCTTCCTCGACGGACTCTCCCATCAGGAAATCGCCGAGCGGCTCGGCGCACCCCTTGGAAGTGTGAAGACCTGGATCCGCAAGGGACTCCTCCACCTGCGAGACGTCCTTCGGCTGCAATACGGCGAAGGGGAGACGGCATGAGCTGCGAAGAGCGCGCCGAAGAGATTCTCGAGTACGCAGCCAATGCTCTCGATGCCGGGGAGCGCGAAGCGGTGGCCCGTCACCTTGACACCGGATGCCCGCGCTGCGCGGGCGCTTTGGCCGAAGCCGAGAGCGTGCTCGCGCACCTCGCGCTCTCGGTGGCGCCGCTTGACCCGTCTCCGGCGGTCCGCGCGCGGCTTCTGGCCAGGCTCGAGGGTACGCTCCATGCCGCACCGAGTGAGATGCCCGGTGCCACACGCCGAGATCCCGCCACCCCGCGCGCCGCCCGGCGCCGCGCAAGGAGCAGAGCCGGCATTGCGGCCGCGATCGCCGCCGGCCTGGTGGTGGTCGTGAGCTACTTCGGCATTGCCCACCCCTTGGCGCGGGAAGTCGAACGCCTGCGAAGCGAGCGTGAGGCGCTCTTGAATCGTGAGACGGCGCTCGAGAGTGACGTCGCAGAGCGCGATCAACGAATCGCAACGCTGGAGAGCGAGGCCGCGCGTAACACGGAGACGGTACGCATGCTTCGTTCGCCGGAGGTGGAAGTGATTCCCTTGCGCGGCAGCGCACCGCAGCCGGGTGCCAGCGGCCGCCTCTTCTTCGACCACGCAGCCGGCCGCTGGTACTTCCATGCGTCCCAGCTGCGGCCCGCGGGACCGGGGAAGACCTACGAACTTTGGTTCATCAACAGCGCGCAGCAGAAGATCCCCGCCGCGACCTTCGACGTGGATGCAAACGGCGAGGCGACGCTTCTGATCGACGTCCCCGGGAGCACGGGCATCCTTGCCCTTGCAGCGGTGACAGACGAACCTGCAGGCGGCGTGAAGCAGCCGACCGGCGAGATCCAGCTTTTGGGCCAGCCGACGACACCCAGGTCCTAGACCCTAGGGAGCAACCGGCTCCCGAGGCGAGTGTCGTGCTCAGTCGTAAGGCTTGAACGGGCCTGAACGGCCATATCTGCGGCTTCCTGCTCGAGGGCGGGAACGAAGAACCGCTTTAGATCGGCAGTCGGTCGAGTTCGAACGCACGGCGGGATTGCCCGCGGTCGGGCACCCGCCAGCGTGCCAGCCGGCCCGACGCTCAGTAGGCTCCGCGTCGCCCAGGTTCTCGGGGGGATGACAAGATCGATGGCGGCTCTCCTCTCGGCGGTTCTCTTCGTGTCGGGCGCTGCAGCCGTCGCGTTCCAGACGTTGTGGTTCCGCCAAGCGGGTCTCGTGATCGGAAACAGCGTCTGGGCCTCGAGCATCGTACTCGCCAGCTTCATGGCTGGCCTTGGGCTCGGCAATGCGTTGAGCGCGACCATTGGCGACCGCCTCCGCCGCCCGCTCACCGCCTTCGCACTTTCCGAGTGCACGATCGGTGCACTCGGCTTCGCGATCGTGGTGGGCTCGTTCTCTCTCCCCGGCGTCATCGCCCCGTGGTTGCGGCCTCTTGCCGAAATGCCCGTTGCCCTGGACGTCGCCCGCCTAGCCATCGCCTTTGGCCTCCTGCTGGTGCCCGCGACAGCGATGGGTTTCACCCTGCCGCTCCTCGTCCGCGTGCTCTTCGAGCGCCGCCCGAACTTTGGTGTGGCGCTCGGACGGCTCTACGGCTGGAACACGATCGGTGCGGTATGCGGCGCCGTCGCTGGGGACGCGTTCTTGATCAGGAAGTTCGGCGTGGTCGGCGCGGCTGCAGTAGCCGCCTCGTGCAACGTTCTCGCCGCGTTCGGGGGCATCGTGACGGCCCGGCTCGTGGCGCGGCTTGACGCGGTTCGGCCCGTGGCAGAGCCTCAACCCACGCTCGTGCCCGCCGCAGCGCTGCGGTCGACGCCGCGCCTCTATGCGCTGCTCGCTGCAGCCTTCGTGTCGGGTGGAATTTTCCTCGCGCTCGAGGTGGTGTGGTTCCGCTTTCTCACGCTCTTCGTCCACACGGACTCTCTCGCCTTCTCGCTCATGCTCGCGGTCGTGCTTCTCGGGATCGGGGCCGGGGGCATAGGCGCCTCCCGCTGGCTCGAACGAGATCCTCGTGCATCGCGCTTCGCCGCCGCGCTGGCATGCGTGTGCGGGGTGGCATGCATCACCACGTACGCGAAATTCGAGGTCGCGTTCGCACCGTACGGCACCGGCTACGTCGCGCGCGCGCCCGGGGTCCTTTCCCTCGCGGCATCTCTCATGCTGCCCTCTGCGCTCGCGACGGGGGTCCTCTTCCCTTTGCTCGGCGCAGCAGCGAGGCAGGCCTCAGACGCCCCGGCCCGCGCCGCTGGGCGCTTCGTGCTCGCGAACACACTCGGCTCGGCGCTGGGCCCGCTGCTTGGTGGTTTCGTTCTGCTTCCATTCCTTGGGATGGAACGGAGCTTCTTCGGCCTGGCGTCCGCGTATGGCGCCGTGGCGCTCCTGACCTGGGGCGGGGGTCTGCGCGCACTGACCCTACCGGGTGCAGCCTGTCTCGTGCTCGCCCTCGTGTTCTTTCCGTTCGGTCTCATGCAGCACACGTATTTGACCATCCCCGTGAAGCGCATGTCACCGGATGGGAGTGAGAAGGTGGTCGCGACGCGCGAGGGCATCACGGAAACGATTCTCTACCTGCGTACAGACCGCTTCGGCGAGCCCCACAGCTACCGGCTTGTGACCAACGGTCTCTCGATGTCCGGGACGCTTTCTTCCGGTCGGCGGTACATGAAACTCTTCGTATACCTGCCCGTCGCGCTGCGCCCCGAGATTCAGCATTCCCTCCTCATCAGTTATGGCGTCGGGTCGACTGCAAGGGCGCTCCTCGACACTCCAGGGATGGAATCGGTGGACGTGGTCGATGTCTCGCGCGACATCCTGGAGATGAGTTCGATCCCCCATCCCTCGGACGACCCGCTCCGTGATCCACGCATGCGCATCCACGTCGAAGACGGACGCTTCTTCCTGCAGGTGACGGATCAGCGTTTTGACCTGATCACGGGCGAGCCCCCTCCGCCCAAGACCGCAGGCATCGTGTATCTCTACTCGCAGGAGTATTTCCAGCTCGTCCACGACAGGCTCACCGATCGCGGAGTCGCGACCTATTGGCTCCCGGTGCACAGCCTCTACGACTCCGATGCGAAGGCCATCGTCACTGGATTCTGCAATGTCTTCGAGGACTGCACGCTCTGGCGAGGCAACGACCTCGACTGGATCCTCATGGGATCGCGGAGCGGACATCCCGCGCCGAGCGAGGAGGAATTCGGTGCGCAGTGGCGAGACCCCAAGGTGGGTCCGGAGCTGCGCGCACTCGGGATTGAAGTGCCCGAGCAGCTCGGGGCCCTCTTCCTGGCGGATGCGGAGGGGCTACGCGCATATGCCGCGGACACCGCGCCGCTCACGGATCGATTCCCCCTCCGGCTCTCACCACTCGCGCCGACGCTCGAGCAAGTCGCCGCGGGACATCGCGCTTGGGCCAACGTGGACCGCGAAGCCGCCTTTCGACGGAGCCCGTGGATCGCGAGCACCTGGCCGCCCGGCCTGTGGGCCGCGACCTTGCCATACTTCAAGCATCAGCAGTGGATCAACAGCCTGGCGACGAGCGGCTCGAACCCCGCCGAGGTCAGCGCGGGGATGGCGGAGATCCGCGACCTCCTCACCACCACCCCCCTCGAGACGCTGCCGATGTGGCTGCTCGGCGGTGGGGATGCCGACGAGGTTCGCATCGTCCACGACCTCGTCCGCGCCGGTCGCCATGATCAGGCCCTCGAGATGAGACTCGGCCTCGAGCTCCTCTCCAAGCGGCGCTATCTCGAGGCGATAGAGCACTTCCGCGCGGCGTCCCCGAACGGTGTGCCGAGCTACGAAGCTTTCGCATTCGCGCTGGCCGGCCAGGGCGACCAGGCTCGCGACGTGATCGCTCGGGTGCGCGCGCTTCGTGGCTCGCACGAGCCGGATGCGGCGGAGCGCGGCTATTGGCGGTGGTTCTCACACGCCTTCGCACTGCCCGATCCGTATGCGCAAGAGAGCTAAGAGAGCGTCGGTTCTGTGATTCTTGACCCTGCGGCGCCGCGCGCATCGGCCACGGAGGGCGAAGCCAAGCCCGCAGCCGTAAGTAGGCCTTAGGGGCCGCTAATCGCTTCGAGTTCCTTCTGTCGCGTCTCGGGGAGGAGCAACACCAGGAGGCCGCTCGCGACAAGAGAGAGCGAAAGCAACGTCGTCATCCGCGCAAGGTTGCCGGGCACCTGCGTGCCGAGCGCCAAGAGCACAAGGCCAGTGGCCGCTCCGATCGTCTCGCACAAGGCATTCATCCCTGAGGCCGTACCGCGCTGGGAGGTTGGGAAAAGCTCCGTGGAGAAGGCGCGCACCACGGTGCTGCTTGCGCTCACGCAGAAGACAAACGCGATCCAGGACGGCGCAAGGCTCCAGCCCGGACCGTTGTAGAAGACAGCGGCGAAGACCGGGAACGCGATCATCGTCGCGACCCCGATGCGGCGCCGGCCGAAGCGATCTCCCCACCGCCCTGCCAGGATGTTGCCGATAATTCCGATCGCGCCGCCCACAAACACCATCACCGAGTACTGCCACGGTGCCCAGCCGTGCACCGTTCGCAGGAAGAAGCTCGTGAACTGAAAGACAGACACGGCGCCCACGGTCGACAGGAAGGCGATCGCCGCCACGATCGAAAGACGGCGGGGATGCTGACGAGCGAGGAGCACGACGGTGGCGAGCGCTGCGGAGAGGGTGCCGCTCACGCCCGTGCGCGTCACTCCTTCGCGCCGCCGTGCGGCGTCCATCCGCTCAAAGCGTCCGGTCTCGAGCAGTCCCCCGCGGAAGCGGGGGAACAAGAGAAGGGGGACGATCCCCACCGCGTAGAGCGCGCGCCAGCCGAAGGGAAGAACGTCGACCGCGGCGAACAGGGCTGCGCCGAAGCCGATGCCGCAGGAGCCGAGCGCACCCAGCATCCCAATCGCCCAGCCGCGGTGCTCCGCCGGGAACTCCTCGGTGAGGATCACGAAGGCCACCGAGATCCCAGCCGTCATGAACGCCCGGGTGGCCATCTGGAGGGCCACGAACTGAAAGGGTGAGCGCGCCCACGCAGTGAGAAGCGTGCCCACGCTACTGGCCATGAGGGATACGAGAAACAGGCGCCGCCGACCGATCCGGTCGGCGAACGCCACGATGCCCAGGGCCGGCAGGGCCCCGAGCCGGATCATCATGAGGTCCGTGCCGAACTGCGACTCTGCGATTCCGAGGCTCGCCGTGATATGGCCCCAAGCCGCGCTCAGCATCGAGAAGTCGTACTGCTCGAAGTAGAGCGCCAGCGAAAGGATTCCCAGGGTGCGCAGTTTTGCGGGTTCGAGATCCGGCACCGCGCCTAAGAAGTGCGGGATCCACAGCGGGCGGCGTCTTTTCGCTGCGGGCAGTATGGGTGCCGCCTCCACTACAAACCGACGGCGTATCGCTTTCGCGTGTCTTCTGGTGAAAGCATCGCAGCCTTCGCTAGGGCTGCGAGCCGAGCTCCGTCCTCGAGATCCGCACGCTCCACACGCACCTGGAGGGCACGCGCACACAAAAAGGCGTCCGTCGACGTGTCGACCATTCTCACCTTGGTGCGCCCGGTCGCGGGATCCATCAGCGTGTCGAAGGGGACCGGCACGATCCGGCTCTGTTGCCGCGTGATGAGGACGCTGGTTCCGCCTGAAAGCAGCGTGCGCACGGCACCCACACCGAGGTCCCGCGTGTAGTCCCGGTCGAAGGCGATCGGCTGACCGCAGCGCAGCTCGTAGCCCACGTCCTTGTCACCGATCTGCACCTTCACGCCCCGCGCGGCGAGCGCGTTTGTCACTTCGGCGCGAAGCACCCTGCCAAGCGGCACCTCGGCGAGCCGAACGTGGCCGTGCTCGTCGCGCGGCGCATCCTTCAGTACCTCGAGTTCGCTGGCTTCGAAGCGCTCTGCGATGCCCTCTGCGATCACGGCGACTCCATCGGGGCAGCCGGCGGCGAGCCGCTTCACAATCGAACCTTCGAGGATGCGCACCACGTCGCCGAGCCGGATCGGGCCGGCGGGAAACTCCTCGGGGATGAGGGTCACGGTCGCGCCCGCCGCCTTGCCTGCGCCAAGCGCCAGGTGGCCGGCCTTGCGCCCCATCATGACGATGAAAAACCAGCGGCCCGTGGTACGGGTGTCCTCCGCGATGCGCTCGACGACGGTGGTTGCGTGCTCGCGCGCCGTCTCGAAGCCAAAGGTCGGGATGTCGCCAGGGAGCGGCAGATCGTTGTCGATGGTCTTCGGGACATGGGCGACTCGGACTCGACCCGCCGCGGTGTCGGCAACGCGCTTTGCGGAGAAGGCAGTGTCGTCGCCGCCGATCGTCACGAGGTGGGTGATCCCCAGAGAGTCGAGGGCCTTCACGACGTTCGCGAGATGCTCGGGTTTCTTCGTAGGGTTGGCCCGGGAGGTGCGGAGGATGGAGCCGCCTTGCAGGTGGATCCGTGAGACTTCCTCAGGACGCAGCTCCTTCGTGTGGGATGCATCCCCCTGCATGATGTGGGAGAAGCCGTCGAGGAGTCCGACCACGCGCGCGCCCGCGTGCGCAGCGGTGAGCGCTGCCGCTCCGATCACGCCGTTGATGCCGGGGGCGGGACCGCCGCCGACGACGATTCCAAACATTGCCATCTGGGCTCCCTTCCGCTGTTCCGGTGGGTCTGGTAGCGCCATCTTAGAACGAGGGCGATACGGCACGCAGGAGGCGTTCGGCACCCGTGGACAGCTCGTCCACGATGGCAGCCGCCGACTGTACGGCGCAGATCTGGCCCACAGACTCGCCAGCATACAGCGCCATCGCCGCAATCTCGCCCGTCGTCTCCCGCGTCGGGCAAGGCACGCCGAAACGAGGCACCGCAATCCGCTTGCCCCCCGCGACCTCGATCTCTCCCGTCACGTCCTTCGGGAACGCGCGCGCCGCTTCCACACAAGAACGCAGCACGCGATGAGGTGCATTGGGCCACATGACCGAAAACGTGTCGGTCAGCACAGTGTCTTCAGCGCCTGCCTCGAGGAGCGCCTTCACATAGGTGGGGTGCGCGCCCGACTCTTGCGCCGTGACAAATCGGGTCCCCACCCGCACGGCCGCCGCGCCCGCCGCAAGCGCAGCGGCCATGGTCCGAGGCGTCGCGATTCCCCCGGCGGCCACCACGGGCACTGGCAGGAACCCGAGCACCGCATCGAGGAGGGGGAGCAAGCCAAGCCGGCCCCGCACGTGTCCTCCGGCCTCTTGGCCCTGCGCCACCACGAAGTCGCAGCCCGCGCCTGCCGCAGCCCGTGCTTCGTCCGCCGATCCCGCCTGCCACGCCGCGAGGGCGCCGCCCGCGTGCACCTCCCCTACGAGCGTGGGGTCGGGCGGTCCCCAGAAGAACTCCACCACCCGTGCCGCCCGGGCCGCGATGCCGACGCATTCGCGCTGGTCAAGAAATGGAAGGAGAAAGCTCACCCCAAAGGGTCTGCGGGTGGCGCTCCGCATCGCGCCCAGGATTTGCATGAGCGCCGCGGGCGGCACGAGGGTCGCCGCCACCATCCCGAGCGCCCCGGCCTCGGTAACGGCCAAGGCGAGCTCGGAGGTCGCTACCCCTCCCATCCCCGCCTGCTGAATCGGGATCTCGCAGCCGACGAGGCGCGTGAAGCGGGTCTCGAGCACGCCTCTAGCGGCCTCGTAGGCCGCGCAGCAGCGCGCTCTTCCACCCACCGACACTGCCGAGGCGATCCAACGGGAACTCATCCGCCGGCTCTTCGAGGCGCGGACCGCCAACGCCGCCAAGACCAAGGTCCACCAACACTTCGTGCGCGAATGCGCGCATCTGCCGGTGGACGATCGTGCCCTGGGCGTGGTGCAGGATCGAGAGCGGGCGGCCATGCCCGGAGTTCAGCGCTTCGACGCGCGGGCTGCGCGAGAGGTAAGACGGGTAGCGCGCCCAGCCACGCCGCCCGATCTCGGCTTCGAGGACTGCCCTTAGGTCCTGACGCGGGTCTTCGACGCGAGTGCGTGCATCCACGAGGGTCAACAGGACGCGTGCTCGCGTGGCGCGGTCGCTGCGCTCGAGGATCGCGTAGAGCTTTCCGGCTTCTTCGAGGGACGCCCAGTCGGCCACGGGGAGGACGATGCGATCGGCAGCATGGAGCGCATTCAGGGTGAGGGCCTCAATGTCGCTCTTCGTGTCGAGGATGATCAGGCCGTCCCACTGCGTTCGCTCGATGATCCGGCGCAGCGTGTCCGGATCGTCCGCCCGCGCCTTGAGGCTTGCCAAGTCCGGAGGCGATGCGACGAAATGCACGCCGTACTGGCCGAGTTGGATCACGCGGTCGAAGCTGCGCTCCGCCCACGCGTGCTTCAGGTTGCCGCCCCCGGGCCCAGGTCCTCGCAGCGTGAACATGCGATCGAGAGAGCCTTGATCGTCGAGGCCGATGAGGAGAACGGGCACATCCTCGCGCAGGGCTCGGACGTAGATCGCAAGGTTTGTGGCCACGGTCGTCTTGCCAACGCCTCCCTTGTTGGAGGCGACGGCCAGAACGCGCGCGGCACGGGCGCGCGCAGGCGTGGGGGGAACGCGCTCGGACACGGCAGTGAGGATAGGCATCGGGTAGCATTGCGGCCATCATGCCGGCGGTTGCCGTGATTCCCGCCCGCTATCAGGCTTCGCGGTTCCCGGGAAAGCCGCTTGCGTCGATCGCCGGAGTCCCAATGCTGCGCCGGGTGGTGGAGGGCGCACGCGGCGCAAAGCGCGTGCGGGAGGTGATCGTCGCCACCGATGATCCGCGCATCGCCGAGGCCTGCGCGGCCTTCGGCGCAACCTGCAAGATGACCTCTCGTGCACACGCCACCGGCACAGACCGCATCGCCGAAGTCGCCGCCGGGCTTTCTGACGAGGTGATCGTAAACGTGCAAGGCGACGAGCCGTTAATCGAGGGCTTTGTGATCGACGCCCTGGTCGAAGCCTTGGATGCGGACCCGGAAGTCTCCATGGCCACGCTGGCCCACCCGGCGGACCCGGCTGCGCGCGAAGACCCAAACCGTGTGAAGGTCGTCGTAGACCAGCGCGGCCGAGCTCTTTATTTCTCGCGCAGCCCGATTCCCGCGCAGCGTGACCCGCTCGCAGGCGTCCCTCCCACTCTGCAGCACGTGGGGCTTTACGCCTACCGACGCCCCTTCCTCATGCAGCTCGTGCAGCTTGCGCAGACCCCTCTCGAGGGGTGGGAGGCGCTTGAGCAGCTGCGGGCCCTCGAGCATGGATTCGCGATCCGCGTCGCCATCGTCGAAGGTTGGCGCAGCCTGCCGGTGGATGTGCCGCAGGACGTGCCGCGGGTGGAGGCGCACCTGCGCAAGGCGGGGCGGTGCTAGGCGCCGCGATTCTTGGCTTCTTGCTCGGGCTTCGTCATGCGAGCGATCCCGATCACGTGGTTGCGATCTCGACGATCGTAGCCCGTCACCGCAGCGCATGGGCTGCGTCTCGCGTCGGTGTCGCATGGGGGCTCGGCCACAGCCTGACCATCGTCGCCGTGGGAGGGGCGGTGGTGGCCCTGGGCCTCGCCTTGCCTGCGCGCCTTGGCCTTGGGCTCGAGCTCCTCGTGGGGATCGTGCTGGTAGCGCTCGGCGTCTCGAACTTGCGTAGCGCGCGTGCCGGGGGGCTCGGGCTCGCTCCTCCTGGCCACGGACATGGGGCACCCGCGGGCCCGCTTGGCCGCGCCTTCTTTGTGGGCCTGGTCCACGGCCTGGCGGGCAGCGCGGCGGTGGCGATCCTCGCCCTCGCGGCCGTGCCGGGACCTCTCGCGGCGATCGTCTATCTCGCGATCTTCAGCCTGGGCACCATCGTAGGCATGGTCGCGATTTCGCTCGGCGTGGGCGCCCCTCTGGCTCTGGCGAGCGGGCGCTCCAGCGTGCAGCGCTGGATCGTCTTTGGAAGCGGCGCTCTGTCTCTCGGACTCGGGCTCTGGCTCGTCTGGAAGATCGGGATTGTCGAGGGAATTCTGCTTTGAAGGAGCCGCGGGGTAGCGGTGCGCGGCTTCACCCCTCCCCATGAGCACGCTCCGCAACCCAGACTGCCTGTGGAGTGAGCCCTGAGTGGGCGGGTCCAGGGGCTCGCACACTCGGGGCGGCGGATCGACGGAGGACGGCTCGGCCTCGTGCCCGTCGAGTGATACCCTGCGCCCGCCCGACGAGGGAGGATGCCATGCACTCCGACACGGTCCTCGTGGAATACGACGGCGGGGTCGCCACCGTCGCGATGAACCGGCCCGATGCGATGAACGCACTCAGCGACGAGATGCTGGCCGCGCTGCCGGAACGCTTGCGCGAGCTCGCGAGGGATCCGGACGTGCGCTGCGTCGTTCTGACCGGTACCGGCGAGCGCGCGTTTTCTGCGGGCGGCGATGTGAAGGACATGGCCGCGCGCGGTCCGGCGGCGGGTCCTGTGGGAAGCGAGCGCCGGGAACCGCGCCCGTGGGAGGACGCGGTCGACCGATTGAGCTTGGCGCAAGAGGCTTCCTGGATTCTCCACACGATGCCCAAGCCGACCCTTGCCGCCATCAACGGAGCCTGTGCAGGCGCGTCCTTGTCGATGGCCCTGGCCTGCGATCTGCGGATCGCTTCCGACCACGCCGTGCTCCTTACGGCCTTTGCAAAGATCGGATACTCGGGCGATTTCGGCGGTAGCTGGTTCATGACCCAGATCGTGGGCACGGCCAAAGCACGTGAGCTCTACTTCCTCGGTGAGCGCCTCGACGCGGCCGAGGCGCTGCGGATCGGTCTTGTGAACTGGGTGGCGCCGCGCGAGAAGTTCCGCGAGGAGGCCCGGGCGCTGGCCGCTCGTATCGCCGCGGGCCCGCCTCTCGCACACCGCTACATGAAGCGCAATTTGAACTTCGCGCTCACGGGGGACCCACACACCGCACTGCGTCTCGAAGCCGAGGGCATGATTCGCACCGGTCAGACCGAAGACTTCAAGGCCGCGGCGCGCGCGTTTCTCGAGAAGAAAACGCCAACCTTCAAAGGGCGCTGATCCTGCAGGAGGCGCGCCGAGCGGCGGGGCGCCCGGCGGCCCTGGCCCTGCTCTTCCTGGTCTCCGGCGCCGGCGCCTTGATCGCGGAGACCACGTGGATGCGCTGGTTCCGCGAGCTCTTCGGCGCGACCGCACCCGCGGCGTCCGCCACCCTCGTGGCCTTCCTGAGCGGCCATGCCGTGGGCGCGGGGCTGGCTGCGCGCCTCGTGCCTCGCTTCCAGCGTCCTCTACAGGCGTATGGACGTCTTGAGCTCGGCGCGGCTTTAGGAACCCTCGCTGTCCCGTTCCTGCTCGCCCTGTGCGAGAGCGCTCTCCGGGGGTCCTACGACGCACTGCGCGCCACGCCCTTCCTGCTGCTCTCCCTGCGGTTTGCGACGGCGCTTCTGGCGACGCTCCCGGCTGCGCTGTGTTTCGGGGCGACGCTTCCCGCCGTTGGGGCGGCCGTGTTGAATGATGTTCGGCGTCTTGGCTCGGTCGGCTCGGCGCTCTACGCCGCCAATACGCTCGGCGCTGCCGCCGGTACTGCGCTCGCCGCGTTCTTTCTCCCCGACTGGATCGGCGTGCGCGAAAGCTACGCCGTGGCCGTTGCGCTCCTGGCGAGCGCGGGCGTTGGCGCGCTCCTTCTCGCACGCCGCGAACCTCATCCCGAAGCCGTGCCGGCAGCGCGGGCCGCAGCATCCGTGCCTTGGCGTCCGTCCCGGGACGTGCGGACCGCGGGCTGGGGCTCGCCCCGCGGCCAGGCTGCCCTCGCGACCCTTTCGGGTGTCGGCGCTTTTGCAGGCCAGGTGCTGCTCGTCGAGGCCTTCGCGCAGATCCTGAACGGCTCGGTCTACGCCTTCGGGGCGGTGCTCTTCGCCGTCCTCTCGACGCTCGCCGCAGGCGCCGCGGTCGTCGCATGGATCGAGCGCCGGGCAGTCGTCGACCCGCGCACGCTCCTTGGCGGCGCACTGGCCCTGGCGGCCCTTGGCTTCCTGGCCTTCCCGGCTCGGCTCTCGCGCGCAACCCAGGGGTTCGCCTACTTCGGCACGGACCGCCCGTGGCCGGGATACCTGCTCGGCGCCCTGGCCACCACCTTCGCGACCGCGGGTCCACCGCTCTTCGCCGCAGGGCTCGTCTTCCCCCTCACCTTCGCACTCGCTGCCCGTGCGCGGGAAGGCGCCGGCCACGCGGGCGTCGGATCCCGCCTCGGCCGCCTCCTCGTGGCAAACACCTTGGGCTCCATCGTCGGGGCGCTCGTCGCGCCCTTTGTGCTCCTGCCGACGGGAGGTCCTTGGTCGTCCTTCATTCTGCTGGCAGGGCTCTACGCGCTCCCCGCACTTGCCCTCCCCGACAAGACGACGGCGCGACGCGTGGCGCGGGATGTGCTCTTCGTCTTCGGCTGGCTCCTCGTGCTCGGCTTCGCGAGCCCTGTGGGCCTGCCCCTCGCGCGCCTCGAACACGGGGAAACGCTCGTGTTCGCCGAGAGCAGCGCGGCGGGCGTGGTCGCGGTCGTCGAGCGGAGCGATGGGCGAGTCCTCCGCACGGAGAATTATTCCGTCCTCGGCGGCACCCGAGACAAGGTCCATGAGGAGCGCGAGGGCCACTTGGCACTCCTCCTCGCGCCGAACGCCCGGCAGGTGGCGTACCTGGGATCGGCCACCGGGATTAGCGCCGGCGCAGCCCTCGCCCACCCGATCTCGCGCTTACATCTCGTTGAGATCGTGCCGGGCATAGCCCGCGCCGCACGCCTTTTTTTCGCCGACGCAAACCGCAGGGTCTACGAGGACCCAAGGACGGAGGTGGTGCTCGACGACGCAAGAAACTTCCTGCGGGAAACCCAGGAGCAGTTCGACCTTGTGATCGCGGACCTCTTCGTCCCCTGGCGTGCGGGAACGGGATCCCTCTACACCCGAGAGCACTTCGAGGCCGTGCGGGCGCATCTCAGTCCCGACGGTGTCTTCTGTCAGTGGCTTCCCCTCTACCAGCTCACCCGGGGAGAGCTCGAGACCATCGTTGCGACCTTCCTCGACGTCTTCCCCCGCGCGGCCCTCTTTCGGGGGGATTTCTATGGCGGCTTCCCGATCGCCGCGCTCGTGGGCTTTCGCGGTCACGTGCCCTCGCCGGAGGAGGTGGGCTCCGCAGTGCGTCGCCTTGCCGTCCGCGGCGAGCACGACCGCTGGGTGACCGATCCCGCGGGCCCCTTCGCACTCTATGTGGGACCCCTTGGGCCGCTTGCTCCCTCCCTAGCGCAGGTCCTGCGCAACACGGACGACCGGCCGCGCATCGAGTTCCAGGCGGCCCGAAGCCACGCGGGCGGCGCCCGCGGGAAAAGCGAGCCGGTAGTGGGACTCGACTGGTCGGGCTTCGTGGATGCCGTGCGCGACGCGGCGCGGGGTGCCGGGGACGAGCTCTTCCCTCGGCTCCCGCCCGAGGCACAGCATGCGTCGGAGGGAGGAGCCTTGCTCCAACAGGCGGGGGCCTTTTGGGTCGCAGGGCGCTTCCAAGACGCCTCCAGCGCTCTCGCCGCAGCGAGCGCCCTCGTCCCCCCGCGGCTCCTCTCCGAAGCGCCCGCCGACCCGACGGCAGCAGAGGTTTGGGGGGATTAAGTACACCCAAGAAGAGTAGGGATGCCGGCGACGAGGCAGACCGCTCCCGCTTGCGATCCCTCGGCTCTCTGCTCCGACTCCCCGCGGGTGATCATAGGCCGTTGGCTTCATTAAGTTTGCATGAAGCCGCAGCTCTCAGACTCGTGCAAAAACGAATCTAATTCGGTCCCCTGCCGCCCAATCAGGGGCGGGATCCTCCGCCCCTCGAAAGGAGTCCTCGTGAAGAAGCTTCTCACGGCATTTGCATTCGGAGCGATGGTCGCCGGGGCTGCGGTGTTCGTCACCTCGCCCGCCTTCGCGCAGACGGGTACGGGCACGGGCAGCAGCGGGGCGACCCCCTCGGATCAGGGTACGACCCCGGCAAAGAAGCACCACCACAAGTCGCACCATCACAAGAAGTCCGATACGGGCACGAGCTCGAGCAGCTCGGGTAGCTCGGGCACGACGGGCGGCACGACTGGCACGACGCCGTCGAAGTAAGTGTTGCCACCTGCCGCCGCATTCCGGGCTCCGCGGGCCCGGAGTGCGGCGGCTTGCGTTTCCTGACACCCGCTAGTGAATGCGCTTTTCCCGCCCGGCCCATTCCTTTTCGCGGAGCCGGAACTTCTGAATCTTCCCGGTCGAGGTCTTGGGCAGCTCGCCAAACTCAATCGTCTTCGGGCATTTGAAGTGGGCGAGGCGCTCGCGGCAGAAGGCGATGATCTCCTGCTCCGACGCCTGCGCTCCGGGCTTGAGTGAGACGAAGGCCTTCGGGACCTCCCCCCACCTCTCGTCGGGAACCGCCACGACTGCGCATTCCAGGACCGCCGGGTGCTTCACCACGGTGTGTTCGACTTCGATCGTCGAGATGTTCTCGCCGCCGCTGATGATGATGTCCTTCTTGCGGTCCCTAAGCTCGATATAGCCGTCGGGGTGCACCACCCCGAGGTCCCCGGAGTGGAACCAGCCGCCCTCGAAGGCGCGGGCGGTGGCCTCCGGGTCGTTGTAGTAGCCCTTCATCACGTTGTTTCCGCGCATCACGACCTCTCCCATCGACGTGGCGTCGACGGCCACGTCGCGCATTCGATCGTCGACCACGCGCAGATGTGTAGACGTGAGATACGGTACGCCCTGCCGTGCCAGCATGCGCGCCCGTCCTTCGACATCGAGCCGTTCCCAGCTCGGTTGCAGCTCGCACACCACGTGCGGGCCGTAGGTCTCCGTGAGACCGTAGATGTGGGCCACCCGCACCCCGAGCTCTTCCATTCGGGCAAGCAGCGTCGGAGAGGGCGGCGCACCTCCGGTCGCGACCCGGATCTCGGGATCGAAGCGCACGCCCTGGGCGGCCGGATGCTCGGCGATCATCAGCAGCACCGTCGGTGCGCCGTTGAAGTGAGTCACGCGGTGCTGGCGAATCAGCTTGAGAATCTCTACGGGGTCGACGCGCCGGAGCAGGACATGCGTCGCTCCGGCGCCCGTCACCGCCCACGGAAAGCACCAACCGTTGCAATGGAAGAGCGGCAACGTCCAGAGATACACCGAGTCGCGTCCAAGCCCATGCACCACGATCTCACCGAGCGCGTTCAGCATCGCGCCGCGGTGCGTGTACATGACCCCCTTGGGCCGCCCCGTCGTACCGGAAGTGTAGTTGATCGAGGTGAGGCGCTCCTCATCATCGATGGAGTTCACGACCGGCAGGACGGGGGCGTCGGCGATGAACTCCCCGAAAGAGGGCCCCGCGAGCGGCGTGCCGTGCACTCCCGCCACCGGGTCCTCCACGTTCACCAGCAGGGGTCTCGCACGAAGGCCTCCCGGCGCATCCCGTACCGCGGGCGCGAGCTCAGGATCCACCAGCACGACCTTGGCTCCACAGTGGTCGAGGATGTAGCCGACCTCGTCGGCATTGAGACGGGTATTGATGGCGACGAGGCTCGCCTTGGCGAGCAGCACCGCGAAATGAGCGACCAGGAGCTCGGGTACGTTTGGCGCGAGAAACGCGACACGGTCACCTGGCGCGACGCCCGCGCGTACCAGCGCCCCCGCGAAGCGACCGACCTCTATGCCGAAGGCGGACCAGGTCTGGCGGCGGTCGCCGTAGATCAGCGCGGTCTTGTCGGGAAAGACGCGGAGCGTGCGCTCGAGGAGAGCCAGCGGAGAGAGCGGGTCGAGATGAACCGGCAGGGACATGGAAATCTCCCAATGCGCCGCGCATTATAGGGGCGTCGCTCCGTGAAGCGGTGGCGGGGGCACAGGAGCCAGGAGGTGGGGTGGGGAAGCGCTGGCTCGTGAAGACCGAGCCTTCCGAATACAGCTTCTCCGACCTCGTGCGCGACGGGCGCACGCGCTGGGAGGGTGTCGCGAACCCGCTGGCGCGCAAACACCTCGCGGCCATGGCACCAGGCGACGAGGTGCTCGTCTACCACACCGGCAGTGAGAAGTCGGTCGTCGGAACCGCGCGCGTTGCGGCCGCGTCGGGCGGCGAGGTGGAGCTCTCGGCGGGCGCGGCCCTGCCCCGGCCTGTGGCGCTTGCTGAGCTCAAGGCCGACAAAGAGCTCGCGGGCTGGGAACTGGTGCGGCTGCCGCGCCTCTCCGTTCTGCCTGTCACGGAGGGACAGTGGGGAGCGGTCATGGCAAAGGCGAGGAAGTCGCCGAAGACCTGAGCTCCAGGCCGAGCCAAATTCCAGGCCCAAAGTCCAGGCCCAAAGGCAGCAAAAACCCCGGGAGTAGACGCGAGGCCTTGGCTTCGCGTCCCGTGGGCGGC
>DAIOWK010000032.1:0-18418 GCA_036758525.1 Myxococcota bacterium | reverse complement strand
AGGTGAACTGGGAGGCCCCAAAGGCCAGCGCGCCGACACGGTTCAGGATGGTCTGCAGCGTCATCATGGCGAAGCCTGAGAGCAGGGCGACGAGGGCAAAAACCACGAAACCCGTGGGATTTGTCCCTGGGACCGCGCGGGCCACCGGGAGTGCGCCGCGCCGACGAACGCCGAGGAGCAGAAAGACAGCGCCGGCGCTGAGATTCACCGCGCCCATCGCAAAAAGGACTCCATCGAGACCGAGACGCGGCACCAGCCAGAAGCCCGCCGCGAGAGCACCGGCAAAGGCCCCCGCAGTGTTGAAGCCATACACGAGGGCGTGGAATCGTGTCGCATCGTCGAGGGTTCGAGCGAGGGCTTGCGTGAGAATCGGGATCGTCCCTCCCATGAGGATCGTGGGCGGGAGGACGAGAAGGGCCGAGAGCACCACGTCTTGCGCGAATGCGGGGCCGCTCGCAAGATCCGGAGCGGCCACGGACGCAGCCTGCACGGCGCGAAACAGCGCGGGGAAGGCGATCGCCCAGAGGCCGATGGAGGCCTCTACACATCCGTAGAGCGCGAGAAGGCGCACTGGACGCCCCGCTTGCTCCCCATTCCCGACGAGCCGCCGGGTCACGGCGCCAAAGAGCGAGTAGCCGACCGAGAGGCCGCCCAGGAAGAGACCCAGCGTCGCAGCCGTGGCCTCACTCTGCGAGCCGAGCAGCATCGCCAAGAGCTTCTGCCACGCCACCTCATACACTAGGCCGCTAAACCCGGTCAGGACCGTGAGCGCGAGAACGATCGCACGGGTCACGCGAACTCCTGCATCCTCCAGCGTCATGTCTCTTGAGGCCAGCGCTGCATCCTCGCACGCCCGTTGCTGAGCGGCTCACCCCGCCGCTCAGCAACGCGGGTTCCCGCCTCTGCATGGTTCCGCAAAATGACCCCTCGGGTCAAAAGCAGGTTTCGAAGCACGGCTCCCTGCGCGAGACAGAGCCTTACGGCACGCCGCCGAGGGAGGACCTCCTGGAAGGCCGCCTGGCGGCGATTGGTGCGTCGCTCTGGAAGCTCAACGTCGACGGAGAACCACTGCGCATGGCCACGAGCGTCTGGATTTCACCGAGGTCAAGGCTTCGTGCAAGGGGACCCACAGAAAGGCCCGTACGTTCGGCGCACAGTCCGCGAAACGCTGCTATAGTTGAAGCTTATCCCTCACGCTGAGTACGGAGTGTCCATGCCCGTCCACACCGTCGGGGGCGATGTCGACGCCTGGTGCAACCGGTGCCAGCTCGTCCTCGCCCACACTATCCATGCGATCGTCGACGGCAAGATTCGCCGTGTGCACTGCAACACTTGCAAGCAGCAGCACGCTTTCCGTGCGCGGGCGCCAGGCGAAAAGGCCAAGCGCAAGGGCACGGCTGCGGGCGCGCGTCCGCGGCCCGCGGGCTATGACGAGCTCCTTGCCGGACGCGGGGCCGATGATGCTCGGCCCTATTCCACACAGCAGAGATTTGAGGCCGGGGCGGTGCTCGCGCATCCCGTCTTCGGGCTCGGGGTTGTGACAGACACGCGCGACGGTCGCAAGATCGAGGTCAGCTTCCGCGCGGGGCCCCGCACCCTCGCGCAGGGGCGCTAACTCGCGAGTCTCCTTCCCGCATCTCGGTTCGCACAGCTTGCGCACGCGCAAGAAGTCTACGACGTCCATCTGCCGAGAGGCCTGAAGCCAGCGCCAAAGCGCCGCGTTGCTTCGAGGCCAAGGAGCGCCACCGCGAGCAGCGCTGCCCCCGCGAGGAACGTGGCAGGCGCACCATGGTGCTCCCACAGCCAGCCCGCCAGGACGCTCGCGATCAGCATTGCCAGGCCGAGAACGAGGTTGAGAATCCCGAAGGCGGTGCCCCGGACAGGCTGCGCTGAGGTATCGGCGACGAGCGCCGAGAGGAGGCCCTGCGTGACGCCCATGTGAAGCCCCCAGAGAAGCACACCGCACACGACGAGGAGGGGACCCTCTGCCATTGCAAGAACGACGTCTGCAAGCGCGAGAATGGCGAAGCCTCCGAGGAGGAGGTGAAGGCGCGGCACCCGGTCCGAGAGCCGGCCCGCCGGATAGGCCGATCCGGCATAGGCGACGTTCATCGCGACGAGGACGAGGGGTACCAGTGCCGGCCGGATCCCCACGCTTCGCGCGCGCAGAACCAAGAAGGCTTCGCTGAACCGCGCGAGCGTGAGCAGCCCTCCGATCACCACGACCCACCAATACGCGGCAGGCAGGCGTCGCCAGGCGGCGAGCTCGGTCGGAAGCTCGGTCGGAGGGTGGGCGGGAGGGATCTCGCGGGGCGCCTCGGGTTCTCTCACGCCGAAGAGCATGAGTGCAACCGCCACGAAGGCAGGGAGGGTGGCGAGCCAGAACACGGTCCGGAACGCTCCTCGGGTTAAAGCCATGAACACCGTCGCAAGCAGCGGTCCCGCGATCGCACCGACGGTGTCGAGCGCTTGCCGCAGTCCGAAACTCCCCCCGCGCACCTCCGGCGGCGAAAGCTCCGCCACGAGCGCATCTCGCGGAGCCTCGCGAATCCCCTTGCCGACGCGGTCGACAAAACGCGCGCCAAGAACCCATCCCACGGACGGGGCCAGGGCGAAGACCGGCTTTGTCCCGGCAGCGAGGGCGTAGCCGAGGACCGCGAGCAGCTTGCGGCGGCCCAGTCGATCAGAAAGTGCGCCGGAGAGCATCTTCGCGATGGAGGCGGTGGACTCTGCCACGCCCTCGATCACGCCGACGCTGAGCGTGCTCGCGCCCAGCACACTCACGAGGAAAAGGGGCAGGAGCACGTGGATCATCTCCGAAGAGACGTCCATGAAGAGGCTCACGAAGCCCAGTACCCAGACCGCCCCAGGCACCACGCCGAGGCCGGCGCCGCGGCCGGTGTCGGCTAGAGGAGGTTCATCGACGGACATGAACCCCCCGGCCCGCGCTCGGGTCGCGTCTCTCCGAATTTAAGAACGCGAGAATCGAACGTTTTCGTTGCGCACCCCTTGGCTGGAAGATACGAGAGAGGGGCGCAGCGTTAGGGCAGCCACTCGCCAAAATCACGGACCTCATGGGAGGCAAGAGCGCTCGCGAACGCGGTGGCGACGTCGGCGTCCACGCCGCTCCACGCGGCGATCCGCCGGCCGAGAGTTACCGAGAGGAAGGGGCGTGCCAGATCCCGCGGCAGGAGCGCATCGATCTCGACCGCGAAGTCGTGGGGCGCCGGATCCCGGGCGAACTCCACGACATAGATCCAAGGCGTACGCCCATCGCCGCAAGACAGCCGGAGAAGCCGGTCTCCTTTCCAAGCCGCGAGGCTCTCGCCGGCTACGCTCCCCCCGCTCGCTGAGAGCCCGATGAGAAGCCGCAGCACACCAACGCTTTCGTCCTCGAGGACCTGGCAGTTGGCGGCCACGGGAGGGCCGCCAAGCAGGCGGATCGGCCGGTCCGAAGCAAGATAGGCTGCGGGGCTCAGGAGCTGCTTCGTCGAAAGGGGCGGGCTGCGGAAGGCGGTCTCTGGATCGTCCAGGGTGAGCAGAAGGAGCCCCGCGGCCTGTAGGGGCGCATTCGTGGCGTCAAAACCGGGGTGTCCCCGGATCACCCCTTCGATCCTCGGCGCCTTGAGCGGGGCTTGCTCCTCCGGCAGACGCAGACCACCCGGGAACCAGGAGCCTCCTGCCGTCGCATTCGCACTCACCGCGAGGAGCGCGCGGATCGCGATCCCGCCATCCCCTTGAAGCCGCGGTGCGACCTCCACGAGGCGAGGATAGTGCTGGCCGTCGAGCAGGCGCCCGAGGGCGCGGCGCACCTCCACTACGTCGGGCGGAGACGAAGCGATGACCTTCGCGCGGTCAAAGTCGGGGAACGCGCGGGCTGCAGGGGGTGCCTGCACGGTCCTCGTTCGTTCGGCTTGCGCCGCGGGAGCCGCGCTTTCCGACGCATCGGCCTCCGATATCGGCGCGAGTGCCCGGGCCTGCTGCTCAAGCGCGGCGAGCTCGGGGGCGCTTGGGTCCGTGACGAGCGCCGGCCGGCGGATGAAACGGAGTCCACGCGCGCGCTCCACGGACTCGACAAGAGCGGCGAATCCGTTGGGGTCCGGATCGCCCCGTTCATCCGTAAGCTGGGGACCGGCCGGCGCTTGGCCAGCGGGCTGCGCCGGTCGGCAGTCATTTCCGCCAAGGGCTGGCACGGCCACTGCGAGGGCACAGAGACGGAGCACGAGCCTCCACTGCTTTTGCCTCATCCGTTGGCCTTCCATGCGTTGCCTCGAGGGTAGGCTTTTGGAGACCCGATGGAGCGACCGGCTCCAATTGCGAGCGGCGTGCTCAGTCGCAGCAGAGGAAGGCCCTAAGGCCCATTTCCGTGGGTTGGCAGTCAACAGCAGGACAGTCGCACGCGAAACAGCCAAGAAAAAGCTCGTCCCGCCGTCACGATCGTCAGAGGCCAAGTCCCCCTCTAACATTTCCAGCACGATCAGGACTTGACCCTTTGACCCGCGGTAGGGATCTCCGGACGAGACAGACGCAGAATCAGGTACTTAGGAAAACAGTGAGGCATTCCTGGGAGATTCCCCTGCGGGTTCACGGGGGTTTCATGGAAGGTCGGTTCCGCCAAAAGGGAAAAAGCTTTCCTTCTTGCTGCACCGGGCCGTGCCAAAGCTAGCTATCGTGCGGCCCGCTCGATCCGGGGAGGCCGAGGTGGAAAGGAGCTGGAAGGAACGGACTCCGGACCTCGCCCTCGCGCTCGGCCTTGCCTTGGTCACGCTCTGGACGTACTCCGCCGCTCTCAGCAACGGCTTCGTCCACTACGACGATACGCTCTATGTGACAAGAAACCCTGTCGCCCAGCAGGGACTCTCGCGATCGACGGTCCTCTGGGCATTTACCTCAGGCTTCGCCGGGAACTGGCATCCCCTCACCTGGCTTTCGGTGATGCTCGACGTCCAACTCTTCGGGCTCGACGCCCGGGGTCATCACGCGACGAGCGTCACGTTCCACGCCCTCAACACCGTCCTCGTCTTCGCCTTCATGCGCCGTCTGGGCATTGGACGCGGAACAAGCGCCTTCGCGGCTGGGCTCTTTGGACTCCATCCCCTCCACGTGGAATCCGTGGCCTGGGTCGCGGAGCGCAAAGATGTCCTGTCGATGCTCTTCGGTCTGCTCACGCTGCTCGCCTACATCCGCTACACCGAAGCACCTTCGATTCGGCGCATGGCTTTGGTGGGCGCTCTCCTAGCTCTTGGGCTCATGGCAAAGCCCGTCCTCGTGACGCTCCCCTTCGTGCTGCTGCTTCTCGACTGGTGGCCACTTCGACGGATCGCGAGCCCCGCGTGGCTAGCGTCGCCCGATCGCGGGGCCGGCCTTGCGCCCCGCTCCGCTCGAGATCGCGCCGATCTCGGCTCTCTCTTGCGCGAAAAGATTCCGCTCTTCAGCCTGATCCTGCTCTCCTCTTTCATCACGTACGTGGCGCAGAAGTCGAGCGGCAGCGTCGCGGTGCAAGTGCCGGCGGCCTATCGCGCGGTGAACGCGATTCACTCCTACGTCGCTTATCTCGTGAAGACGTTTTATCCCCTCCACCTTGCGGTCTTCTATCCCCTCCCCGAGCAGCTGCCGCTCGTGGTCGGCGCAATCGATCTCGCCGCGCTCGGCACCCTCACGCTTCTCGCCTGGCGCCTGCGCGCGAGCCGTCCCTACCTCCTCGTCGGCTGGCTGTGGTACCTCGGCACCCTCGTCCCGATGATCGGTCTCGTGCAGGTCGGGATGCAGGCCTACGCCGACCGCTACACCTATTTGCCCCTGCTGGGCTTGGGTCTTGCCGTGAGCCTTCTGCTTGCGGACGTCGCGCGCGGCTTGCGGCTTCCGCGGCCGGCCGCAGCTCTGGCCGGGGGCGGGCTCCTTGCGTTGCTCGCCTTCGTAACCGCGAAGCAGACCCTCGTGTGGCATGACACGGTGGCCCTTTTCGAGCACGCGATCGCCGTCACCGGCCGCAACCCCGTGGCGCGTCTCAGCCTGGCGGGCGAACTGATCGAGAATGGCGAGCTCGACCGGGCGCGCAGCGAGCTTACGCAGGGGCTTGCCGAGGGAGCACCCGCTGCAGGCGTCCATCTCGACCTCGGCTCCATCGCTCATCGCCAGCACAACCTGCCCGAGGCTTTGCGCGAGTTTGACGCGGGCCTCGCCCTTAAGCCCGACGATTCCAATCTCCTGCTGAACCGCGGGATCATCCTGACCGAGATGCGGCGGTACGACGAGGCGATCCCCGTGCTCGAGCGCGTTGTCGCAGCGCGCGCAGGGAACGATTCGAGCCTCCTCATCATGGCACATCACACGCTGGGCCAAGCCCTCGAGCGGGTCGGCCGCGACGCAGAGGCGATCGAGCACATGCGCGAGGCCGATGCCGTCGGCACTGCGGGCCACTAGCCTGGTCCTGACGAGGCACTACCGAATCGATCGACCGGACGATTCCGCGAACCGTGCGAAAGCTACGCGAGAAGGTCCTCAAGGCATTGGTGGCGGACGCACAGTTCACGGTGAGGGGACGGGACTGGGCTACCGTGCGCACCCGTATGATCCCCGGGCGAAGGCGGCTCCCACAGACACAGAGTCCGGAGTAGACCCGCATGAACGAGGTCCGGGGCCGATCGCTCCGGCACATCCAAATCTTCCTCGCCCTCCTCTTCGCCTTTGGCGCAGCCAGTCGGTGGGGCCTTGCTGCCCTGCGTTCGCCCGACGCGCCGTTCCTGTGGCCGGATCGAACGCCCTGGATCTGGGCCGCGATGCCGCCCGTGACCAATGGGATCCTGCTCGATCCGGCGCGGCCGGTGACCACTGTCTTTGAGCGTCGTTTTGCGGTCGACGAGCGACGGGGCCCCGTGCGGCTTCAGGTGCGTGCGATGCGTGATGTCGTGCTCTCCCTGAACGGAAGTCGTGTGCCGCTAGCCGGGCGGGATGCGGGGCGTTGGAAGGAGCCATCGGTCGTCGACGTCACGCCTCTCATCGTGCTCGGGGAGAACCTTTTGCACGTGGAAGTGCGCAATCCTCAGGGCATCGGGCTGCTCCAGCTCCGTCTCAACGGTCTGGCGGAGCCGCTTGAGACCGACGAACGTTGGCTCGCGGCGAGGGAAGGCCATCCACTTGCCCCCGCGGCCCTCGCCGACGACGAAGTCCGCTTCGGCGAGAGCACCGCATTGCCTTCGCCGCTTGCGGCGGTGCGCCAACATGCGTGGGCGCTGATGACGTTCGCGGGCGCCGGAATGCTCGGCGCGGCGCTATTGCAGGGCCGACAAGGCGTCGCGGTAAAGGCGCCGGGCGTGGCACTCGCCGTCGTGTCACTCTACTGGGTCTGGGTCTTTGCTGTGAAGATCGTCCACATCCCGGCTCGATCCGGTTTCGACGCTCCGGAGCATCTTGGGTACATCGTATGGCTCTTGCGGGAGTGGACGCTTCCCCCTGCAGCCGCCGGCTTCGAGACCTACCACCCACCCCTCTACCACGTCCTGACGGCGCTCCTCGTCGCTGCCGGGAGACCGGCCCCCGCGAGTGTCTCGGATCGCGCACTCCTTTCGCTTCTTCCTGCCCTTTCGGGTCTGGGGATGGCGTTCGTGGCGGCCGCCATGACGCGCTGTCTCGCGCCGGACGCGCCGTGGATGCAAGCCGCCTCGGCCATCGCCGCAGGGCTTCTCCCGAGCAACCTGACACTCGCTGCCTCCGTGTCCAACGAGTTGCCCCATGCGTTCCTCGCGAGCATCGCCGTGCTCGTCACGGTGCGCACGCTGCTCAAGGAGCGTGCGACTCCCTCCGATGACATCGTCCTTGGTCTGCTCTTGGCCGGAGGCCTTCTCACGAAATACACGAGTCTCATCCTCGTTCCGACGCTTATTGGTGTCATTGTGGCGAAACGGATTTTGTCCGAGTCTGCGCCGCCTTCACGAGTCGCGCTTGGGGCCGCTCGTACGGTTGCGGTCGTCCTTGTCCTCGCGGGGTGGGTCTACGTCCGAAACTGGATCCTGTTCGGTAGCCCGCTCGTTTCGAACTTGAACGCCGTGCCAGGGAAGATGCTGTGGCAATACCCAGGCTTCCACACGATCTCCTATTTCCTGCACTTTGGCGATGCCTTCACCCAGCCATGGTTCTCTGGGTTCCATGACTTCTGGGACTCCGTCTACACGACCTTCTGGGGAGACGGGATGCTGGGCCGCGCTTCGGGGGTGGGTTACATGCACGGACGCTGGCGCTATGACTGGATGGCCGCCGTCTTTGTGCTCGCTCTCCCGGCGACGATCTTTCTGGTTGTAGGCTGGATCCGTGCGATGATCGGCGCGCTGGGCGACGACACGCTCGGCCGGCGTCTTGCCTTGTCCCTCCTTGTCGCGCTACCGCCTCTTCTGCTCGCCTCCCTCGTGAGCTTGAGCCTCCACTACCCCTTCTGGTCCTCAGGCAAGGCGTTCTATGCGCTCTTCCTCACGCCCACCTTCGCATACCTCGGGATCCTAGGTTTCGACGCGCTCAATCATTCGATCGCCCGCCGCGCGCCGCTCGCGCTGCGCATCCTGCCCTGGGGCTGGGCTTCGGCATTCTTTGGCAGCATCGCCCTCGCCTACGGCGGCTAGGGGCCGCGGGGCCACGGGCGTAGCAGTTCCGCGAGGAGCCCCTAGAGCGCCATCCGCAGTCTCGTGCCGCTGCCCGATGCAGCAAGCGGACTTACCGCCGAAGGCGCATGTTATGATCACAAGCTTCTCGGAGGCCGCCCAACCTGTGCCCGCGTGCGAGTCGAAGACCCCTCGCTGTGTGATCATCGGTGCGGGGCCCGCCGGACTCACCGCCGCCTATGAACTCGCGAAGCTGGGACGCGCGGCAGTCGTTTTTGAGAAGGACGCGGTCGTCGGCGGAATCGCGCGCACGTTGGAATACAAGGGCTATCGCTTCGATATCGGTGGCCATCGGTTCTTTACGAAAGTCCAAGCCGTTCAGGAGCTCTGGTCAGAGCTTCTCGGGCCTGACTTCTTGTTGCGGCGGCGTCTCTCACGAATCCACTACAACGATAGATTCTTCGCCTACCCGCTGCGGATCGGTGATGCGTTGATCGGGCTTGGTCCCGTCGAGGCGATCCGGATCTTTCTCAGCTTCCTCAAGGTGCGGCTTCTCCCGTCCAAGAGTGAGCACACGTTCGAGGAGTGGGTCACCAACCGATTCGGGCGTCGGCTTTACCAGATTTTCTTCGAAACCTACACGCACAAGGTCTGGGGGATACCGGGGTCTGAGATCGGTGCCGATTGGGCCGCCCAACGTATCAAGAACCTCAATCTCTTTGCAGCGGTCAAAAATGCGCTTCGCAGGGGTCGCCGCCGAGACGCCAAAGAGATGACCAGTCTCATCGAGGAGTTCCACTACCCGCGGTTGGGCCCCGGGATGCTGTGGGAACGCTGTACGCAGCTCCTCTCTGAGAGGGGAATTCCCACGTTCACAGAGACGTCGGTGGCTCGCGTCACGCACCGGGATTGGCGCGTAGAGAGCGTGACCGTGCGCGACCGTTCCGGTAGCGAACGAGAGGAGGAGGGCAGCTTCTTCATCTCATCGATGCCACTGCGTGAACTCATCCACGCCCTACACCCCGCTGCCCCCGCAGATGTCGTCGCGGCCGCGGACCAGCTCCGCTACCGCGACTTCTTGACGATCGTGCTCATTGTGGACAAACCTGACTTGTTCCCCGATCAGTGGATCTATGTCCATTCTCCGAACGTCAAGGTGGGACGGATCCAGAATTTCAAGAACTGGAGTCCCGAGATGGTTCCGGATCCGTCGAAGACTGCGCTCGGCCTCGAATACTTCCTTTGGAGTTCCGACGATCTTTGGAGCGATCCCGACGATGCGCTGATCTCGATGGGACGTCGCGAAGCCGCCCAGATCGGTCTGATCGCCGAATCCGACGTGATCGACGGGTGTGTGGTGCGAATGCCGAAGGCATATCCAGTCTACGATGCCACCTACAGAGACGCTCTCACGGTCGTCCGCGCGTACCTGGCGAGGTTCTCGAACCTCGAGTCAGTGGGACGCAATGGCCAGCACCGTTACAACAATCAGGACCACTCGATGGTAACGGCCATGTACGCGGTGCAGAACATCGCCGGAGAGAATCGCGATTGCTGGGAGGTCAACGTCGAGGAGGAGTATCATGAGGAAACCCTGAGCGCGAAGCCGGGAGCAGGCGATCGATTGGTCCCACGCAGGGTTTCGACGGGGCCTGGTTGAGATCTCGATGGGCGGATGTCGGTTCCCGGTAATCCGAGCAATGAGGGATCCAGCGGTGTGTCGAGGGAAGCTCGCCGCGGGCGACCTCTTATGCCGGGCGCCGACACAAGGCAATTACGGAAAGCCCGAAAGGCGGCGGTACCAGCACCTCGATGCGCCGCGCGATGGGAATCGCCCGGTTCATGAGATCAAACTGTGCGCCGCCGTGGATCGAGCGGCGGAGGAGCCGGTAGTTGAGCCACCAGCCCAGGGCTCCGATCGCGTTGAAATAGCGAAGTTGCAGGATCTTAAGGCCTGTGTGCGAGAGCAAGGTCCCAAGGTGCGACCGGGAGTAGCGTCGATAGTGTCCATCCACGCGGTCATACGAGCCGTAGAGAGCGAAATGCGCGGGCACGAGAAGGCAGAGATGGCCGCCGGGGGTGAGGATCCGCTCCAGGCGCTCCAGCGCCGCAAGGTCGTCGCGCACGTGCTCGAGGACATTGATGCAGACGATGGTGTCGGGCGCGAACTCACGCAGTCGAGCCTCCGCCGATGCGTCCCCGAGATCGCAAAGTGCGAACCGTACTTCGGGGCGATCCGCGAAGCGCTGCCGCGCGTAGTCGAGGACTTCGTCGTCCACGTCCACGCCCAGGATCGCTTCCCGAGAACCGATGAGATCCAGAATGCCGCCCACGCCGCAACCGATTTCGAGGATGCGCCGGCCTAGGAAGGGACGAAAACTCTCGAGTTGCCACGCCAGATAGGGCCGATTGAGCTGGTCGAACTGCGTGTATCGAGCCACACGGCTGGTCAGGGCGACCGACGCCGCGCGATTCGGCACGGCAGCTTCCGGCTCGGGGCTTCGCGCGATCATGTTAGCGGCGTCTCAGTCCAAGAATGCTCAGGAAGAAGCTCGCGAAGAGCGTCTGAATCCCGAGCATGAGGAGAAGCGCTGCGGGGACCACGAGGCGCATGCCTTGGCGCGGCTCGAGGGGTCCAAAACCCGCCCGTGCCCAATCCGCGAAGGCAATGCCCAGCGCGGCGAGTCCCCCCACGCACAGCAGCACCCCGCAGACGAGCCCGACCTCGAGGGTCACATACTCGAAGAGGCGGGCGAGCGTAGGGGGCATCGGATGGAGGTGCTCGGTCACCGCGAACACCTTCGTGAATACTGCAAAGATCACGAGCTGGTAGCCCACCAGGCAGAGCAGGCTCGAAACCACCAGGGTATGCACGTCGAGTCCGATTCGCGCGACCGTCCCGTGGATCGGGAGCCAGACCGGCCCCATCGCGAGAATCAGGGACGCCGCAAGACCGATCGCGAACAGGATCACGCCCGGCACGAGAAAGAGCCAGCGCGGGCTGAAGAGCAGCATGAAGCGCAGGTGGCGCCAGCCGTCCCGCCAGCTTCGAAGATGCGGCGGGCGCGACCGGCCGTCAGGGCGAAGCACGATCGGGACCTCTTCCACGCGAAGACCGAGAAGTGTCGCTTTGATCACCATCTCGCTCGCGAACTCCATGCCCGTCGTTCGAAGGTCCATCGTGTTGAAGGCCGCCCTACTAAAGCCACGCAGGCCACAGTGGAAATCCCCCACCGGGCTCGAGAAGAAGAGCTGACCAAGGCCCGATAGCACGGGGTTCCCGAGCCAGCGGTGGAGTCTTGGCATGGCGTTTGGGAGGACCTCGCCGCGGAAACGGTTGCCCATCACGAGGTCGCAGCCCGCACGCAGCTTCGCGACGAAATCCTGAAGGCTCGAGAAGTCGTAGCTGTCGTCCGAATCGCCCATGATCACGTAGCGGCCCCGAGCGGCAGCAATTGCCGCTCGCAAGGCGCTGCCGTAGCCGCGCTCCGCCACGTGGACCACGCGGGCACCGAGCTTCTCCGCGATCTCCGGCGATCCATCGCGGCTCCCGTTGTCGCCGATGACGACCTCTCCGGCGATGGCGTGGCTGCGCAAAAAGAGCTGTGCCTTCCGGATGCAGGTACCCAGGGTCTCGGCCTCATCCAAGCACGGCATCACGATGGAGAACTCGACGGCGGTGCCGAGCTCAGGGCGCGACGAGGGATCCACAGAGGGCACGCTGACCTACGGTATCAGAGCTGCGCGCACTCTTCTGCAGCGAAGCGCGACCTCCAGTGCCAGGGCTGCGTGAAAGGGCTCCTCAACCTCCGTAACTCAGCGCGATGGAGCCCAGGAATGCCACGGCCCAGCCCCAGGGCAGACTGCGCAGTGCGCTTCCCGCGCGCCGGGCGAGCACACGGTCCAGGGCATCGAAACCGAGGACGCCGAAGAGCGCCAGCGTGGGGGTCAAAAAGAGCGCGTAGAACGCTTTGCCAAACGACCAGAAGGGATAGTGCAGATTGATATTCACCAGCGAAGCGATGAGAAGCGGCGGCAATCCCACGAGGAGCGAGAGGGCGAGGCGACGGCCGAGGCTCGCGTCACGGAGTGCACCCACGCCGGCCCGGATCCAACCCATCGCGACAAAGCCGGTCGCAGGGAGCGCCAGCAAGAAGACAGCGGCCATCCAATCGCAGCGCCAGCGCCCGTGGAAATACTCTACCCCGCCAGCGCCACCCAGCGTCCCGTCACCCCAAAGCGTCGTGTAGAGGGAGTCCCAGAAGCTGTGAAAACCCGAATACCAGGGTTGCGTGAGGGAGTCCCCGAAGCGAAGGAAGTAGCCGAGGGTGTGGAAGTCGGGGAACTGCCACAGCGTCTTCCCGGGCCAGGCATTGAGGGACCACACGAACGGGTCACCGAAGTAGAGCCAGTTTCGCACATAGACCCACCCGGCGAGTCCGGCGACTGCGGCCAGGGCTCGTGCGGCACCCGCGGCGATCGGCAGGGGGGGCGCGCGCTCCACGATCCAGCGTTTCAGCGCCACTGCCCCTACGAGGATGGGGACCAAGATCGCGCTCGTGTACTTCGTGAGAAGGGCCAGGCCCAGAAGGAGTCCGAGGACCCAGTCGTCGCGTCGCGTCGTCGACGTGGCCAGCAATGCGCGCAGTGCGGCCAGCAATGCGAGGCTTGCAAGCAGTGCGTGCGGCGCCTCATTGGACACGCTGGCCGCAAGCGTCAGGTTCATGGGCAGGAGCCCCGCGACGACGATCGCGCCGGCTTGCATCCCCGGCGAGTCCGGCACGAGCAGACGCGCCATGGCGGCCGCCACGAACGCCATCCCGAGACCCGAGAGCACGGGGAGAAGCGAGAGTACGGCGCGCTGGGCGGGGCTGCCTTGGGCGGTGCGTACCAGCGCGAGGAGAAGGGCCGTCGTCGCGTGAAAGAGGGGCGGCTGGTACGTCTGCAAGCCTTGGTCTGCGAGGGGTAGCGTCCCCTCGTGCAGAATGGAAGCGATGTACGCGAGATGAGCGGGCGCGTCGAAGCCCGCGTCTGAGGGGATGCGGGTGATCTTTCCCAGGAATAGCCAAACCCAGAAGACCCCAACCAGCGCGAGCGCGATCGTGGGAGTCCACGCCTGCGCTCCGGATCGACCGCGCAGCCCGAGGAATACGATCATCCCACCCAGAAAGAGCGCGAGGAGCGCAAGCGCGTGCTGGCGGATCCCCGCCAGCGGCGCGGGCAGGGCAGTACTGTCGGGGAGGCGCGCCCCATCGTCCGCAATCGCTGCGGGCGCGAGGGGTTCGCCCTCCCACGCAGCGAGCCAGCGTTCGTCCGTGACGATGGGCTCGACCGTCCCATCGATGCGAAGCTGCAGGAGGCCCACTCCGTAGGGATTGCGGACCTCGGCACGCAGAATATTGTCACCCGTGACCAGGAGAGGTGCGATATCGACGGCGGTCGCTTCCTTCCAACGCTCTGGGTCACGTCCCGCAAGCGCGACCTCATGTCCATTCACGTGCAAGACCAGGTCGCGCATGGCACGCACCTGCAGCATGACCGGACTTTGGATCCGATCCACCAGGAAATGCCGCTCGAAGAGGCCGGCACGCGGACGGCTCTGATCGAGCCACCTCGTCCCTGTCTGCGCGGGGATCGGCGGCCAGATCCAGGGCGTCGCAGCGGAGAAGATGAAGGGGACGTCGGGCGAGCGCAGGGCAGCGTGGGCCAGAAAGCCGCTTGCGCCCAGGGCGAAAAAGGCGGCGAGTGCGATCTGCGCGCGTCGCAGCCAACGGCCTGTGAGCTCATCCATCTCAGCCTTCTCCGCGACGTCCCTGGGGCGGCCCATCGTACCGATTCCTGGAGCGAAGCCCGAGCTGCTCTTTCCTTGCAAGCAAGCAGGGGACGTCGAAGTTGGCGCGACTTTCAGCCGAGCAGTCGCTAGCGAGGGGCCACGCGCCCGCGGTCGCCTTCCGGAGATTCCGGGAGGCCTTCGTCGCTCCGTCCCAATCGACCTTGCGCGGTGGCGAGCGTGCGGCGCGCGACCTCGAGTTGCTTTGCATCGTGGCCCGTATCCAGGGCAATCGCCCGCTGTAGGGCTGCGACCGCCTCGGCGTTGCGATGCAGCTTGGTGAGATAGATGCCGCGGTTCAGGAGCATGAACCCGTCGTCGGGTTCCTCGGCGAGCGCCGCATCGATCTCGCGCAGCGCATCCTCCTCTCGATGTTCTCGGTCGTAGAGTGCGCTCAAGGCCACGTGAATCTTCGACGGCGGTGCTCCGTCGGCCAGCGATTGCTGCAGCATCACTTCCCCGCGTTCGAACTGATCATTCTCAATGAACTCCGCAGCAAGAAGCAGACGAACGAACCAATTGCGCCCGGTCGCTGTCAGGGCATGCTCGAAAAGTCCGATGGTGTTGTTCCAAACGAGGGTTTGCCTCCATGTCGAGACACCCAGAACGGCGAGAAGAGCGCCGGCGGCCAAGATCACTACGAGCCGCGGTAGGCGCGCGCGGCGGATGCCGTCCGCGAGGCCTAAGGCCACGACAAATCCGAGACCGAGAGAAGGGAAGTACATGTAGCGGTCTGCGTACGCTTGTCCCCCAACCTGCACCAAGCCGATCGTGGGCACGAGCGCTCCGAGGAACCAGAGCCAACCCATGAGGAAGTAGGGCCGTGTCGCGCGCAAGCGCCACGCAATGAGAGTAAACACCCCAAGCGTCGCGATGCTCAAGGCGACGCGATCCGCTCCGAGATCGATCATTGGATAGAAGCAGGCGAGGTGGGTGGGAAAAACGAACTTCTTGAGATACACGACATAGGAGTGCGCCGCGTTCTCGAGGCGCGACGCGACGGACAGCCGCTCCAAGACGACCCCATAGGCCTTCTGTGCCAGGTAGGTGACCGCGCAGGAGAGGAGCACCACCGCGAAGAGCGGAGCCTTTTCAAGAAGCAGGCGCGGCCCATTCAGCCGTTCGAGCGGTACACGCGTCGTTTCTCCCGGTGCGACCTCGGGCGATCTGATCCAGGCCGGGCTCGCCACCCGCCGCAGGGGCCACCAATCGAGGAGCAGAAGAACGAACGGAAGCGTCACGAGCATGGGCTTGGCCATGAGCCCGAGAATGAGAAGCCCCGTGACCAGGGTCATGCGGCCGCGCGAGGGCGCCTCGACATAGCGGATGTATCCAAGAAGTGTCAGGAGCCCGAAGGCCAGGGAGAGGACGTCCTTGCGCTCCGCCGCCCAGGCCACCGATTCGACGTGGAGGGGATGAAGTCCAAATAGGCCCGCGGCGAAAGCACTCGGACCCCGCCCAATGCCGAGTCGGCGCATGAAGGCGAAGACCAGGGCCGTGTTTAAAGCGTGAAGCCCGAGGCTCACGGCGTGATGGCCCGACGGGTCAAGCCCGAAGAGCTCGACATCCAGCATCACGGAGAGCCAGGTGAGCGGATGCCAGTTCGCGGCGGTGCCCGTGGTGAAGGCCCATGCGACCGTCGACGGAGAGAGCCCCCGCTGTGTGACCGCATTCTGGGTGACGTAGAGGGCGTCATCGAAACTCACGAAGCCGTTGCGGAGGACGCCGGAGAAGGCCAGGAGGACGGCAGCCGCGAGGCCCGCGGCGATGGCGAGGTCCGGGGAACACCCTCTTCTCCGTTCCCAGCCCCTCATCGACCCTCCCCGCCCGCGGTGGGCCGCACGATAGCGGCGCCTAAAGGCCCCTGGACGAGCCCGTGGGTGCGCAGGGCGCTGCGTATGGGATGGTCCCCTTCCATTTCACGGGAAGTCCCGACCGCCCGAAGCCGCTGAAGGGAGCCTCCACGGGCCGATTCCCCCTGTGCGGATCAGAGATATAAGTCATTGATCTAAATGACTTTTACAGATCCCCGGAAGCAGACTGTGATCCACGGCACAGATACTGCGAATTCCCCAGGCTGCACGCAGCGAGTCTCTCCGGGTCGATCACAGGGCGCGACGATCGGAGAAACCCAGAGCCGGGGGGACCAAAGGGATGGGCATCTTCAAGAACGGAGCGATCGCAGTCGCGAGCTTGTTATTGGCCGCAAGCGCCCAGGCCACCTCGGTCACCTTCACGGCCGACCCGACCAGCAGCTTCTCGCTCTCCATCACCGCCGGCGTTCTCGGATCGGGGAGCGGCTCGTCATCGGTCTCGGGCACGCTGACCGCGGACGTGACCAGCACGTCCACGCCGCCGATCACGATTACGGGGACAGGAAGCAGCTTCAACGTGGCGAATTTCTCGGTCACGGGGCTGGCGTTAGGCACGCTCGCAGTCGACAACTTCCACTTCACGGTCACGGGCCCGGCAGTCAGCACCACGGGCTCGAATCCCTACACCGTGAACCTTTCCGGTGAGACCATCACGGTGAACGCCGGTCAGGTGATCCAGGGCGGTGCCACAACGCTCTTCGACTACGCGAAGACCCCCGATCCTGTCGTCCTGCCGAATCCGACCAACTCGACGTTCCAGGTTTCCGGCAGCAACCTTACCTGGACGATCCCCACGACCATGGTGAGTACCCTCTCGACGCTCGGGATCCCCGTGGACATCACCATCACGACGGATCTCGTGCTGAAGGGCACCGTGGTGCCCGAGCCGGGCACGCTCGTGCTGCTCGGGACGGGCCTCGCGGGTCTCGTGGCCTTCGGTCGCAAGAGGAACGCCTGAGCCTCGAAAGGTCCCCCGCTGCGCCAAGCCGGGACTCTGCGGATTATGCACCTGACCCCCGGTGGGAACTCCTCACCGGGGGTCCTATTTCGGCTCCTCTCGAAGCCGATCGGCGCTCGGAGTAGCACGCGAGCCTAGGGTGCCTCCCGGGTTGGAAGCTCATGATCCGCCATCCAGTGGTCGATGCAGGCTGCCCAGCTCTTGTGGACTTTGTCGTTGGGATGGCCTGCTCCGCCCACCTGATAGTTGGGACTTGTGAGCCGTACCGTCGGATCGAATTTCAGGCAGTCCACAGAGTCGATTGCGTGCGCGTCCATGTACTCTTGGATCGAGGTCGGCGGCGTCTTGAGCTCCATCACGACGAATCGCGCCCCGTTCTCCACCGCAAGATTCCTCATCTCCGTGAGCAACAACTTCGTGGCCTCCTCCTCGTACCCTTCTCTACGAAGGAAGAGCAGTCGGAGATAGGCGTTCTTGGCCAGTGCGACGAGGGCATACTTCGTCTCCCCCGGCCAGCGAGGAAAGGTCGTCATGGGATATTCCACGAGGTGCCCTTGCTCGACGATTACGCTCGGCGGAGCGAAGAACTCTCCTTTCATATTCCGTAGCGTCTTTACCCAGGCGTACCCCGCGACATCTCGATAGGCGTGAAAATCTACGTAGCCGTACACGACGAGCTTCGGGGAGTATGTTTTCTCCGAGAACACGTTCCTCATTCTGAGCAAGGACTGGTAGGCGCCGTATCCTCCGGTCCCAAAGTTCTCAACGTCCCACTTTTGATTCATCTCGGAGAGGCGATAGGCGAAGGTTTCCTCGTCAACGACTGCATAGCCCTGCGTCCAACTGCACCCGACAAAGAGCACCTGCGGCAGGGATCGAGCGGATGGGTCGCGTCGCGTAGGGCGCCTCCCATCGCTCCAAAATGTCATGGGGACGTTTCCCGCTTCGTTCGAAATGGAGACCCCGGGTCTGTTCCGCCAGCCGAGAACGGGATCAAACTGTGCCCAGCCGTACTTCGAGTCCGGCCTGAAGTGTTCGTTGGCCTCGATCGTCATCGGCCGGAACCCGAGCCACCGGACGGCGTACTCCATGCCCACCAGCATGAGCGCCGTCGTTGCGAGGAGGAGACCAAGTTTCGCGGAGACGTCACGCGGGTTTAGCAACG